>LIUH01000060.1:0-880 GCA_001462225.1 Fibrobacteria bacterium GUT31
TTCGGCAAAGGCGGATTTTGACAAAGACCTTGTTTTATGATAAACTGAAGGGGATTTGGGAGTGGGAAATGGCAAAGAAAACATGGGGCGGTCTGTGGACAGAGCAGAAGCTCGATGCCTTTGAAAAATATGTCAAAGCATATCTTACTATCATGAATAAAAACCGTGATAAATTCGGTTGGGGACTGGTTTACTTTGATGCTTTCGCCGGAAGCGGCTCAAGAAAGGCAGAGCAAAAAGAAGAAAATATAGCTGAATTATTTGATATTACCGAAGAAGAAGAAACGGTCTATCGCGGAGCAGCAGAAAGAGCTATAAAAATAGATTTGCGTGGCTTTGATTATTATTATTTTATAGAATCCGATGAAACATCAAAAGAAGAACTGGAAAAAAGACTTAATCCAATCAATGCAGAGAAAAAACTGGATTTAAGATTTCGTTCAGGCGATGCTAACGAATATTTGCAAAAACTTGCGGAAACAATGAAAAGCAATCCTAAGTTTCATTCACTAACTATGATCGATCCGTTTGGGATGCAGGTGGATTGGGAATCAATTAAACAGCTTAAAGGAACAAAAACCGACCTGTGGATACTTATTCCATCAGGCGTCATCATAAACAGATTGTTGGATCGAAACAGAAAACTGACGCATATTGATAAACTTGTTTCTTTTTTTGGGTTATCTGAAGCAGAAATAACGGAACGTTTCTATGAGAAACATACATCTAAAGGTTTATTTGATTTTGAAGATCAAATTCAAAAAGTATCCGAACCATTTCAAAAAATCACTGAAGTTTATATACAGCAATTAAAGACTATATTTCAATATGTAACATCGGAACCGCTTGTACTGCTGAATAGTCGTAATAATCCTATATA
>LIUH01000060.1:1022-1325 GCA_001462225.1 Fibrobacteria bacterium GUT31
TAATAATCCTATATACCATTTTGCCTTTGCGTCTAATAATGCTACTGCTTTAAAGATTGCGAGTGATATAATCGGGAGGGAAAAGCAATGAAGACTACAAAAATTGAATGGACAGATAAAACATGGAATCCGGTAACTGGCTGCACAAAATGTTCTGTCGGTTGCGCAAATTGTTATGCTGAAATTATGGCGCGTCGTCTTTGTGCAATGAGGCAGGCCAAATATCAAAACGGATTTGAATTAACTTTGCACGAAAATGTGTTGGATGATCCGTTGTCTTGGCAAAACCCACACACCATTTTT
>LIUH01000060.1:1462-3045 GCA_001462225.1 Fibrobacteria bacterium GUT31
TCAATGAGCGATATCTTTCACGAGGAAATACCTTTTAACTTTATCGATAAAGTTATGAAAACAATAAAAGAAACGCCGCAGCATCGATATCAACTTTTAACTAAACGAGATAAACGTATGGCTAAATACTTTGAAACCCGTCCTGTTCCTGAAAACGTGTGGCTGGGCGTTACGGTAGAAGCAAAGGCAATAAAAACGCGGATAGATATGCTCAGGGATATTCCAGCCACGATACGGTTTCTTTCCTGTGAACCATTGCTGGAAGATTTAGGCGAGATTGATCTTTCAGATATCCATTGGGTTATTGTCGGCGGAGANNGCGGCAAAAAAGCCCGTCCCATGAAGGAAGAGTGGGTGCTTAACATTGAAAAACAAGCGGCATCAAGCGGTTCGGCATTTTTCTTTAAGCAATGGGGAACTTGGGGTGCGGATGGCGTTAAGCGAAGTAAGTATGCTAATGGAAAATATTTGAAGGGAAAAATACGGCAGGCTTTTCCTGTGTAAAAAACCTTGTGGTAATTATGGGAAATTTGCTATATACTAAAGTAAGACCAAGGAGGCCCATAATGCCCTACAGTCCGATAAACATCGACCGCAAAAATCTCACCATCATGGGAGTTAATTTCACTTCCGTTAATAATTTTGAAGCCGCTGTAAACGCTCTGGGAACTGTCATGTTTGAAGGGTTTGACCCGACACCCAGAAGCATTGCAATTATTCGTGATTACCTTTCTGAGAAAATCACTATTGGGCAGTTAGTTGAGCTAACCAAAGAAAAGGCCTATGCGTAACAACTATTATCAAGATTGTTATGTCTGATTTTGCGTTTTACTTGTCTTCTACCTTCAGTTTGAATTAACAAGAAATTCTTGTGAGTTGCCTCGGTGGTAATTTTAATCATCCATAAAAATTTCCATCTCGATATTGGTGTAATCGTCATCGTTATTGATTGCCCGAACTGTTCCATAGATATTTTTTCCGGCATCCATGAGCCTTGCGAGGATAGGGTTCTTTTTACGGGGCACATAGCCGAGTTTGTTGTTATCTTGATCTTTTACCAGTATCGCTAATTCATCGTATTGATTGTCCGGCTCGCGAATAAAACGCAATTTTGAACCAATCGTCATTTTTCCCAGTAGATTGTGAATGTCGTCTACATAATATGATCCGGCAATGTAAGCGGATATAAGATATATTTGTCGGGCAAATGGTTTGCCTATTTCTAGGCCTGTTTTTTCTGCATTCAGGATTGAAACGATATTGGTATCATCAATGCGTACTAATGCGCCCATGTTTTATTGTATCATATCCTGTAAACGGGTTTCAATATTGTGGTATTGCTCCTGACATTCCTCCAACTGATTTGTTAATTGAACGGCTTTTTCCTGCAATTTTTCTTCATTTTGCAGCAGGTTTTTGACAGAATAGGGAAATGTTTGTTCGATATTTTTTATGCCATTTGATAAATGTTCTTTCTCGTTAAGCAGTAGTTCCTCTCTTTTCTTTAATTTTTCCATTGAATTTTCAGGTTCTTCCCCGGATATTTTTTCCAACAGAAGATAGATGATTCTTAGTTCAGATAA
>LIUH01000060.1:3207-6090 GCA_001462225.1 Fibrobacteria bacterium GUT31
ACCGTGTTTATACGCATTAACGGCGTCAATAAAGTGACCGTGTTGTTCTTCAGTGGTATGGGGATTGATGTCAGGATGCAACTTTTTTACGATGAGTGTATATAATTTTTTCAATTCGGCAGTATCTTCATTTGATAATAGGTTCCCACGATTGCTCTTTGCTAGACGGGCTTTTTCGATTTCCTTTTGTTTCTCTAAAAGTTTTTGCGTATACTCCTCATACTCTTTATCCAATTGTTTTTCTATCTCATCAAGGTTATAGGGCTGATCTCTATTTAAAGAAGCCTGAATGAGTTCTATCTTTCTTTTGGTACGCAAAATTTTGCATTGGCATTCAAAAATAGCATATTCAATTTTCCCGATTTTTAACATATATTCTGTCTGTAACTTCGGGCAGGTGTGATATAATAACTTATCTCGTCGATAAACCAGTTCTGACAATTCTGTTTCAAGTTTTTGGATTGAGGAAATGAGGGCGTCATACTCTGGGTTTTTTGCTAGTTTGTTCATGATTGGTGATTATAACATTGACGGGACATAAAATATAGTGTAGTTTTATGTTGCAGGGTTTGAATGTCTAACACACCCTGCCTAATGGCCGGGATGTCCGGTCTTTATATAATGGGGGCAGATGCCCCCTTTTTTATACATTATCCGCCGACCCATCTGGCTGCTTTTTTACCGTTGCTGCAAGCTCAACAAACCTGTCAAAGTCGCTTTGGAACAATTTATCCTGCACAATGCGATATTTTTCAAACTCGGTCTCGGCGTGGAGTTTTGCAAACTCGGCGGTAATTTTTCCGGCATCTTTCAAAAGACCGTAATCAAACATTTCAATAAAGGTATTCAACCTTTTTTCCCAATCCGCCATTGTCATCGGGATATGCCTTAATGCCATGCTTTCGCCGAAATCTAAGTATGCCGACACCATACGCTCAAGTTGCCCAAGTTCGGATTCGGAAAGATAGTTTTTTGCGATAATGACATCCGGCTTGTGTATCTTTCCGGTTGGTGCGCCCTCCCACGATGTCAGCCCCATGTACTCTTTTTCTGCATTAGCGCGTTCAACGATCAGTTCCGCTGCCGTATGCCCGTGTATTGCCCAGTGCATTTTATTTTGAACGGCGGCAAAAAATCTCTGAGTTGCTTTGGCATTAGGGTCATAGTCAAGCGCGGTCGCGTATATATCCGTAATTTTTTGATAAAATTTTCGTTCGGACAGACGTATTTCACGGATTTTCTCAAGCTGCCGTTCAAAATATTCGCTGTCGAGGACAGAGCCGCCGTGTTTCAGGCGCTCCACGTCCATCGCCCATCCTTGAATGGTATAATCTTTGACTATAGTATTCGCCCATTTACGGAATTGGACGGCACGCTCGTTGTTTACTTTGAAACCGACGGCTACGATCATCTGTAAATTATAGTGTTTCACCTCGCGCTCGACCTGCCGCGCCCCCTCGGTTTGAACTATCCGGAAATTCCGGATAGTTGAACCCTCTAAGAGTTCATTGTCCATAAAAATCTTTTGGATGTGTTCATTAATCGTTCTTACATCAACATCATAAAGGACTGCCATCATTTTTTGGGTAAGCCAGATATTTTCATCCTCATAGCGCATTTCGACACTTTGAGGACTGTCGCCTGTAGCGGCAACAAAGGTGAGGTACTCCGCCGCACTGCTACGGATGGTTATCTCGTTTTTTTTCTTGGATTTCATATTCGTATTTTATACTATACCATAAGATGTTGCACCTCCCCCCCAATCCATGCGATAATGTCCGCATGGCTTTAAATTGCGGGATTGTGGGGCTGCCTAATGTGGGGAAATCTACTATTTTCTCGGCGGTGAGTTCGGCGCCGGCGGAGGCGGCGAATTATCCGTTTTGTACTATTAATCCTAATATTGGGATTGCGGATGTGCCGGATGGGCGGTTGGTGAAACTCACCGAGATTTTTAGTCCGCAGCGGACTATTCCGGCGGCGGTGGAGTTTGTGGATATTGCGGGGTTGGTTAAGGGGGCCTCGAAAGGCGAGGGGCTGGGGAACCAGTTTTTGTCGCATATCCGCGAGGTGGGGGTTATTGCCCATGTGGTGCGCTGTTTTGAAAATCCGGATATTGTGCATGTGAGTAATAACGTTGATCCGGAGTCGGATATCGAAACTATCAATATTGAATTGGCGTTAGCTGATATGGATACGCTGGCGAAACGCCGCGATAGGGCGGAACGGTCTTTGAAGGTGCAGTCTGAAAAAAAGGCGACGGAAATTGTGCTTGCCGCGTTGGATAAGATTGGGCCGTTGCTGGAGGACGGCAAGCCGGTGCGCGCGGCGGCGTTGAGCGATGAGGAAAAGGCGGCTATTTACGACTGCCACTTTATTACCGCGAAGCCGCAGTTGTATGTGTGTAATGTTGATGAAGAGGGGATTCGCGGCGTTGCGTCGGGCAGCGGGGGGAACAAGTATATCGAAGCGGTGCGGAAACGGGCGGACGCGGAAGGGGCGGGGGCGGTTTGCATTTGCGGCAAGTTCGAGGCGGAGCTTGCGGANNNNGAAGAGGGGATTCGCGGCGTTGCGTCGGGCGGCGAGGGGAATAAGTATATTGCAGCGGTGCAAAAACGGGCGGACGCGGAAGGGGCGGCGGCGGTTTGCATTTGCGGCAAGTTCGAGGCGGAGCTTGCGGATATTAAAAACACTGAAGAAAAACTTGCTTTTCTGGAAGAGCTGGGGTTGAAAGAGTCGGGGCTTTCGGCACTTATCCGCAGTGCGTATAAACTTTTGGGATTGCGAACGTTTTTTACGGCTGGCGCTGATGAATGCCGGGCGTGGACTATTCACGCGGGGGATACGGCGCCGAAAGCGGCGGGGGTTATTCATACCGATTTT
>LIUH01000061.1 GCA_001462225.1 Fibrobacteria bacterium GUT31
CTTTCAAATTCCTGCAGCATTATTTTTTTAAGCTCATCCGCCAGCGTGTTATACGCATTTTTAATTTTTCCATCCGGGAAAATAGAACCTTTCAAATAATAATATTCCTGAATAGTAAACATCACAATAAGCGCTCTTTTTTCTCCCCCATCTATTTCCTCCCCTTCAAGCGCATTTCTAACGCACTTTTCCATTTTGCGAGAAAGACTGTCTACTGAACCTTTTATAATTTTTTTCATACACCATTCACTTCATAAACGCAAAATAAACAGCCGACACAATAAGCGCAAAAGACACAATATAATTCCACTTGATTTCACCGGCGCCAAGTAAAAAAATTGCAAGCACCGTGAAGACTGAAAGTGATATCGCTTCCTGAATCACTTTTAACTGCCACATTGAAAAAGGACCGCCGTTCTCCGAAAATCCCAGACGGTTTGCCGGAACCTGTATGCAGTATTCAAAAAACGCAATTCCCCAGCTTATCAAAATAAAACCGAAGACGCCAATTTTGGCAAATCTCGGCATTGACGCAATTCTTAAATGCCCATACCACGCCAGGGTCATAAAAATATTGGAAAACATCAGTAAAACAACTGTCAAAAAGCCGCGCATATTTTGCCTCCAACGGTGTCAGGCACCACTACCATATATAGCGTTGTTTTTAAAACAAACCGCTATCTGTAGCGGCGGTGCCTGGCACCTTTTATATTTTATATAAAATGGAATAAAAATACAACTTGAATTTTCTCATAAAAAATGTAATAATATTATATGAAAACTCCGGGGGAGAAACGGTGAGGAAGAAAAGTATATTGTACAATATATTAACAGCTCTGTTTATTTTATTTTTTACGTTTGCCTGCTATAACACTCCGCCTGCATCTCAGGAGAAAACTTTAAATCATTCTGCGACTAATAGGGAAAATAATCCTCCTGATCACAAAGCTTTAAATGATCTGGATAATGCTGTTGCCAACGCAAGAACAGCGCGGCAGCGGGCAATAGATATTAATGTTCCAGTGCATTATCCCATGGATTGGACGGCTATAACCACACATTTTGTCGTAACAGAAAAACAGATTATGACTTCCACTTTGCGTGAAACTCAGGAAACAACCGCCCGTTATTACGCCATGACGAAGGCGTTTGAAGCAGTGAATTTAAAAACCCTTGTTATGTACGCCAATTTGCAAGAGCAGGCAGAGACGGACAATAATATTTTATCAAGATATACTGATGAAATATCGAAAGCTGTTGAAAGAACAGCAGCATTTTCTATGCCCAAAAACAACGAGGCGGTCGATAGCGACTTGAGTGTTTTCCATCAAGAAGAAGCAGATGTGACAACAGTCCCCGCTCCATCACCAAAAAACGCGACTCCTGTTGCGGCTCCTGTCGTTGCGCAAAAAGCGAGTGAAACTCCCGTTCCGCTACCGCAACAAAGCGCGGTTCCTGTTGCGGCTCCTGCGGTTGCGCAAAAAGCGAGTGAAACACCCGCTCTGCAACCTCAACAAAGCGCGGCTCCTGTTGCGGCTCCTGTCGTTGCGCAAAAAGCGAGTGATGCTCCCACTGCTCCACTACCGCAACAAAGCGCGGCTTCTGTTGCAGCTCCTGCGGTTGCGCAAAAAGCGAATGAAACATCTGCCGCTTCACAACCTCAACAAAGCGCGGCTCCTGTTGCGGCTCCTGCGGTTGCGCAAAAAGCAATTGAAACTCCCACTGCTCCACTACCGCAACAAAGCGCGGCACCTGTTGCGCCTCCTGCGGTTGCGCAAAAAGCAATTGAAGCTCCCATCGCTCCGCAGGTTCAGTCTGACACAGCAGTTGTTGTCAATGAGGCAGTAAACGAAATTCCGTTATTGCATGAGGAACTGCCCGTTGTTGAAAAAGTTGCCGTAAATAACTCGCTTTTAAATACAGAACCGGAACAGGTTAAAAGAAATAATACTATCCTCTCTAAATTTTTTATTATAACATTTTCTTGTATAGCGGCAGGTTGTTGTATATTATTCACATTGAAAAAAAGAAAATCTCTCTATCACAAATAAAAATTCTCTATCTGCGGTTTGTTAATTCCATCTCCATAGCATTCACAATATCGCGTGAAGGCGGCATTTCGGGCGGGTAATCAACCGAGACTGTAACCGTTACGGGCGGGTAAACTTTCCAACATTCGCGTATCGGGAAGAGCGCGGCATCGTCTGCGGCGCTTCTCCATTCACGCGCTCCTATGCGCCATGCGCGGACGAAACCTTCTTCGGGGACGGTAACTTCAACCGGCATCCAGCGTTTCCCGTCAATTTCAATTATGTCAGCGTTATGCGCCATCCAGTCATTGTCGCCGACTTCAAATGCGACATAAAGGTGACCGGGTATTGTAATAAAAGCGGTTTCTATATCAAGCGCTTCAAGCAAAGAGCAAAATAATATCGAAATGTAGGTGCAGTCGCCGCCGCGATAGTAAAGAGTTTCGTACGGATAGGTGACATTGTCCAGAGCGGATTCGTCGGCGTGCATATTTACAAATGACAACGATGGAACAATCACATAGGAAATGCCATAAAGGCGGAGAGCTTCAAGCATTGCGGCGGCATAACGGACATTTTTCGGTATACTTAAAAGGGCGGAAGATGCCGCGTTTGAACGCAGGTGTAAATCGACGGCATTTTCAACATAGCGGGCGAATATTTTGGCGGAGCCGTCTCTTGGAGAGACAAAAGCGGCGGCTCTGCGGTCATCATCCCATGAAAGTGTGTTACGGTGAAATATCGGCATCTGTATTGGAAAGGTGTCTTCTTTCAAAGAGCCAAGACTGCGGTAACTGATCTGTATCACTCCGTTTGCGTTGACGTTTTCTGTCAAACCCAGCATAACCTCATTGAACAGGGCGGTTACCGGTACATCGACACTCGAACCGGAGGCAAGACGCGGCAGTTTTGCGAATGCCCACGGCTGGCTCATATAGCTGTCCAAAAAAAATGATAGAGTCACATCAGTTATGGCATTCGGTTCTTCATTGGTGAGCGTCACTGCCGCTACGGGGTTTTGTTCATACCACGCCCACGATAC
>LIUH01000062.1 GCA_001462225.1 Fibrobacteria bacterium GUT31
AAGCAATACAAAAGACATAGTGTCAGTAAAGATAAGGTTTCCGAATAATAAAACCATTGTATATAAAGTTCCGACCTTCAAAGTGTTGCAGCACAGTGTTTCTGAGCTTGAAGGTATGGCTCTGCTGCTGCCTTTTTACATCTTGAAGATACGCAATGAGTTGAAGAAGAAAGGCATAGATTCTGAGAAGAAAAAAGCGTTGTCTAAGAAGTTGGAGGGTTATATAATTGAGATAGACAAAATGTTGAAAAGGTGCAATGAAAATAACTATATTACGGAGAGAGACACGGCAATGCTTCTCCGCAAGTTGTCATTTATATACAATGAGCTTTACGGGAAGCATGAGGAATTTGTGGAGGTAGATATGACAATCGAAAAACTGGTGAAAGCAAGTTGGGATGATACTTGGGACAAGGCTATGGCAAAAGCCGAGAAGAAAGCCGAAGCAAAAGCCGAAGCAAAAGTCGAGAAGAAGTTCAAAAGCCAAACTGCTAAGGCAATGAAAGCTGGTGGTGAAGCTGTGGATAAAATTATGCGTTATACTGGGCTTTCTCGCCGTGAGATTGGAGCTTTGTAGCAAAGAGTGGCAGAAACCGATTATTTCGCTGAGAATATAATAAACTGCCTAAAACTGTAGTTAAATAAAAAAGCTACTCCTGTTCCGAGAATTTTGGAAAGCATTTGATGTAGGGCGAAAAATTCAACCAGAAAGTACATAGTTCCCAAATCTATGGATAAAGCTATTGAACTTGCGACTAATAACATAACATATTCTATTATTCTCCTTCTACCTTTTGAAATAAATATCAATTTGCATAAAAAATAATTCACCGTTCCGGAGAGTAAAAAAGCTAATGCCGCCGCCGGTAAATATAATATGCTAAATTTATAGACAAATAGATAAAATACTCCCCAGTCTATAAATGCACAGAATAAACCCGCAAAAAAATATTTTATGAATCTCGGAAGTAAATGTCTGAATTTTGAAAAATCACATTTCACGAGGAGAAATATAGTAAATATTTTTGCGTATGTATTCACTCACAACCGCTCCTTCAATTCCATAAGTTTTAATTCAAAATCCTGCAAATTTTTCTGCCGAATAACGCTTAAAATCAAACCGCTAAAGAAAAATTGAATAGCAACTATCAAAGTTATTCCGCAAACAATTAAAGTTGGGAATTTAGCTACCTTGCCGGTTTCCCAAAAATCGAACAAAACCGGTATAAAGAAAACTGTTGATAAAATGAATAGAATTACAGCAAAAAAACTGAAAAATTTCAATGGCCTGTAATTTTTAAATAGTATAAGAATTGTCCATAGAATTTTAATTCCATCGCTGAAAGTATTTAGTTTTGAAATGCTGTTTTCTGGACGGTCCTTATAGTCTATCGGTAAATTGACAACATTCAATCTTTTCTCCAAGGAATGAACTGTCATTTCCGTTTCTATCTCAAAACCGCTGGAAAGAACAGGAAAACTCTTTACAAACAGATAAGAGAATGCCCTGTAACCACTCATAACATCGGCAATATTTCCTTTAAACAACTTGTTTATGGATTTTTTCACAAGTACATTCCCAAAGTTATGAAATCTCCGTTTGTTTTCTTTTGAATATGTTGTGGAAAGTCTATCTCCAACAACCATATCAATATTTTCTTCTTGTACCAAACGGGACATTTCTTTAGCAACCTCTGCAGGGTAAGTATTGTCGCCATCGACTAAAATATAACAGGAAGCTTGTATATCTCTGAACATGGTTCTAATTACATTTCCTTTACCTTGTTTTCTTTCAAATCTCACAATAGCACCCGCTTCTTTTGCAAGTTTTGCCGTATTGTCTGTAGAGTTATTATCATATACATAAATATCAGCTTCAGGAAGCGTTTCTTTGAAATTCTTTACAACCATGGCAATGGTTTCGCTTTCGTTGTAACAGGGAATCAAAACAGCTATCTTATTTAAGGAACATTGCATATAACTCCGAAGGTGCGGGCAAGGTAATGCCAAATTTTAGGATCTAAAGGCATAATAAAACTAAGACTTAATCTATATGACAATACTGAAAAGAACACCAAAATAACTGTTGTAAAACCAAATATATAATATGCTTTAAGAGTTATTCTACCTTGTATTTGCTCTCTATGCCGTTCAAACAAACAAAACGCACACACAAGCGAACAAAGTCCTAAAATCCAACTGAAATCCATTGAATATCTAAAAACAATTCCACCAGTTAACGCAAAAATCAAAATACTCAAAAAAGAAATAAAAATTCCCGCAAAAATAAAATTTCGCATAATTTTTACTCTGCTGATGAAAAACAAAAACCACATAACAGGAAAACAAAATATGCCTATTATATTTTCTTTATACATAAAAGAACTTTCGGATATTTGTAATACTGATGTTTTCTGATTTATAAATGGAAAAGTTACATCAATACTTGGTGGATTGAACAATACAAATAAAAAAGTTTCTATCACCATGTGCAATTTTCCAATTGGATTCATAAACGATGGAAATGCCATTTGATTAGCCCTAGTTATCATATAACCGGAACCAAATATAAACGGTGAACCAAAGCGAGCATAATTATACCAAGCGAGAATGGAACCTACCACCGCAAATGGAATTATTATCGCAGACAATCCTTTTATGTTCAAAATTTCCCTTCTTTTATCCCATAACAAAACCGGAACTAGCAAACTCCAAAAAATTGCACTAGGGCGGCAGCCAACCGCAAGGGCAAAGCATAAACAACCGAGAAATATAGATGTGTAATTTGCCCGCAACAAGCACAACACACCAAAAATCACAAAAGCCAAAGCCGAAAACTGAGCTATTGTATGAAAGCGATTTTCCACCAAAACAATTGGAATAAAGGAACAGGCATAAAGCACAATTCCACCGGTTAAAAAGAAAAAATATGGAATTTTGTTGAGATAGTTTTGAGCAATTCGCCTCCAAAGCAAGAGCAACAAAACAGTAGCCAAGGAAGCAAACAAAAATGTCCCCAAAGTACTCGGCAAATAATGCCCTGTTACCAATTTATACGGAGCAAAAAGCATTACAACAGGGACAATTCCAAAATAACTGTAATATTTGCCATCGTAGTATGTATGGTCGCCAAGAAGAGAATTTTCATGGTTATCCAAGTTTTTTGCATTCCAATTTACGAGCATTCCATGCTGTTCTCTGTATTTCGGATCATAAGGTTTTTCTGCTTTTACCAAAACCTTTGGAACTTCAATATCCAAATGCAACTGCCTCTTCAATAAAGCATCTGTCATGTGATGGCTATACATTTTAATCCATTTTGCCACAAGCTCATTATCCTTAAATCCGTAAATAGAATAGGAAACAAGAAAATTAAAAATAAGTGCAAAACAAATAAATGCGGCAAACCCAATTTTTTGCCGGCGGTTATTTTTATCATACAAATAATCAAAACAGAAATATGATATTTTTTTGCGATATTCCTTATTTTTTAAACAGAACAGCAAAAACAAAATCGCACCAATAATAACAAATCTTATAGGCATAAAGGCTATAGGAATGGTTTTATTCAGTTCAATTGCTTTAATTGCTAAGTTAGGTTCAAGAAAAGCAACGGTCAATTCCGAAATTTTTCCGCAAGGGTTAATGTTTATATAGTTGCTAAAATCCAAGCCTTTTATTATGCTAACATTTATTGATCTTTCGGAAGACTCTTCATCTGCCCAAATAACTCTTATACGCTGACGATTTTCTTTCAGAAATATCGGATTTATGTAAATTGAAGCAATTTCTGTGTTTAAGTTTTTGAATTTTAAACCGCTTGTTGGCGATGGAATAAAAAAGCTGTCTATAACAGCTACTCTATCAAATGCGAGCGGTTCAGGTAAATTGCTAATAAAGCTCTGTTCCTGTTCGCTATACATAACGCCAAAAGTCTTGCTTGTGAATAAAGTTGCGTAATGTGTGTAGTTAAACAGCGTTATTTCAAGAAAAAATGCAATTAGCAGGGCAAGTATAAGCCTTTTAGCGAACATAGACCTAACTTCATTCATTTTTTATCTTTCCTAATTCTTTCTAATTTTAAATAATCTTTATGTATGGTATCGCCTGTGATTGTATCTATAATTTTAAAATCTATTGTATTTGAGTCTTGCTCCAATAAAGATATTTTGTAAGAATCAATAGGTGTAGAATATTCGTATGGAGTTTCAAATATAAGTTCATTGTTAATATATCTTTGAAATTTCCAGGGAACGGAATCTTTTTTAGGTAAAATATAACTTAAAAGAAGTAAACTATCTTCGGTATTTTCTCTAAAATCGACTAAACGCAACAAGCCCCTTGGATCAATATTTGTAAGCCCTTTTACACGGTGTATTATAGATATTGAAGTATCCGATTCTATTTCTTCGTATTCAAAATATTTGTCCAATTGCTTGCATACATTTGTAAGTATGAGAGTTACCATTTTTGAAGACCTTTGAAGGTTTTTGCAATAAACACCTTTTGCAATATAGACCTCACCATTGTATTCTTCTAGAATTTCTTGCATATCTATTGAGTTTAATTTTAAAATGGCATAATAGCCATAAGAAGAATATCCGTGAGAAAGAAGCAGAGGCGGACTTGTATGGAAGAGTAACTTTTTTTGATGAGGTTGTTTTTTTAACCAGTTGTGCAGATATGTTTTTTCTGTGCTATAGTAATCGTTTTTGTACATTATGTTTCGTTTAAAACTTTCACTATATATTAAGGTATTTGCAGCAATTATTCCAACAAGTAATATGCATATATTTGTTGAGTTTAACAGCCTATTGCTATTTTTCATATATTCTAACAATTTGTTTAAGAATAAGGCTCCTAAAAAAGCAAGAATAGGCAAAACCACTAATATAAATCTCTGCTGAACAGTAAGGTTAAAATCAGCACTAACAGCATCAAAAAGAATTATGTACTGTGGAGAAAGGAGGAGGAGGAAGATGGTTATATATTTGTAGGGTATGGGGTATTTGGAGCGGAATTCTTTTATGGTTAAAATGATTAAGGCTATTAAGCCGAATAACGCTAACCAAGTGAAATAAGGGAAAAATGGATATTGCAACAAACCTTCGGGGCTGAGTTTGGTTAAGGCCATTATTTTAAAGTTTTCAACTATATTTTCAAATAAATGCCCGTGTGGAGCGTGAGAACCGCCTTGTAAAGGGTTGTTTTTGCCAAGGCTAAGCGTACATAAAATCGGAAGGCAAAAAAATGAGAGAGTAGCTAAGAAAATTGAGAATTTATAATTTAGAATGGATAAGACTGACCTGCGTGCTTGCCCATTAATGCATATACAATAAAACACAATCCATATAAATGCAAATAAACAGAATACGGTTTCACTGCGCGTTTGTGCAAAGAATGCTAGGGTTAGAGCTAATAACAGCCAATGACGAATGGTATTTTTATCATAGGCCCATTTTAGAAATAATAGAGATAGAACAAAAAAGAATACGTAAGCAGATTCTGTTGAAGCGGAGCGGAATTGAAAAAGCAGTATGGGGACAGAAGCTAACAAGGCTACAGATAAAATTGAAAGAGTGTCGCTTTTTGTCCATGCTTTGAGTGCCAAAAAAAATATCGGCAATGTTAGCAACAAAAGAAATGAGTGAAAATTATAGACCCAATATAAATCTGTTCCAAAAATAGGCATTCCAAGCATGTAAAGGTAAGATAATCCTCTTGGTTTAACGCTTTCAAAGGCAACGCATACTAAACCATTTTCAAGAAATGAACCTTCTATGCAGTGTATTCCTATTTGGTTGTGATATAAATTTTGTGCAGTTGTCAAGTAAACACTTTCATCGGCCTCCACTCTGCTGCGACCTTCTATCCAGGCAAGGGATATAAAGATGGATATTGCTATTATCACTAACAATATAATTAGCGTATGTGTTTTTGATTCACAAATAATATCGGCAATCCATTTTTTAAAATCACCGAATAATTTCATAAACAGCAACAAACCGAGGCCAAATTGCAAGGAGAATATCCAAAAAGGCGAGTATAAATCAAGTTTATAGATTATTTTTTCAAAACCAAATATAGGCAATAGATAAATTGCCAGTGGAATTGAAAGAGCAAGCAATAAAAGGAAAAGACTTTTATACATTAGAAAATATAAAGACCAACTCATTTCGCAAAGAAATGAGTTGGCTGCCTAAGCAGAATATTATTTCAACTCTTTAAAATTCGGTGTTAAACCTTCACAAAGAGCATTAGTTACAGATGTTGTCGGTGAATCTGTGGTAGTATTGGCATATACAGCTACCCAAGTTCCCCCATCACAATCGCCGAGTTTGGCAGTGTTAGTTGCCCACCAACTCGCGTTATCTGCATCTGTAGTTCCTGTTAAGAGGGAACCGTTGTAACGAAAAATCCCTATTGTGTTTGTTGCACCAGCTAAAGTTGAATTTGGTGCTCTATAGGCTATGGATTGCCATGAACCGTACTGTGTTTTTTCCATAAAATAAGCTTGCTGTAGCTTGCTCCAAGTTCCCCCTGCCGGGCCAACTTCGGAAGCCTTCGCCTTGGCCGTCATGCCAAAGAGTTTGGGGATGGCAATAGCTGCCAGAATGCCAATGATCACTATTACCACCATTAGCTCAATGAGGGTAAAACCTTTTTTCTGTTTCATGCGAAACTCCTTATTTTTGCCAAAGGGACTTTGGCGGGTTTGTTTATCAATATTAAATATACATTATTTTTTCGCACTGTGACCAAAAAAAGTGAAAAAATGTAATTTTTTTGTCATTTTTGTCATTTTTGTGTAAAAATGCAGATTTTTGTGATATTGGTCACGTTTTTGTGGGGTGGTGGTGGTGGATACCCCATACCCGTTAATCAGAGTTTCTGTACGTTTACAAAGCCATAATCTCGCGGCGAGAAAGCCCAGTGTAGCGCATAATTTTATCTATTGCTTCACCGCCTTTTTTCATAGCTCTAGCGGTTCGGCTTAAGCTTCGCTTCTCAGCTTTTGCAATAGCCTCGTCAACGCCTGTATCTACCAACTCTTTCTCCATAAAGTTCCAAATTCATCTTCAGCAATCGGCGAAGAAGTATCGCCGCATCTCTGGACGTAATATAGTAAGTAATGATTAACTCAATGTTTGGGTTTGGGGTATGGGGTATAGGGTATGGAAAAACCTCAATTATTTGCAAAATTATGCGTTTTCTGTCCAGTAATCCCTATACCCCGAACCCTATACCCTATACCCAAGCGAGTTAATCAGCGTTTACTCACTGTTGTCCGGTAAAAAATAATTTTCTCTAAAAAACGGCGAAATTGACGGAAAAACGCTGTTTTCTTATCTTTTCCAAAAGTCAAGCCCCCCTAATAAAACAAGGATGTTTGGCTTTGTAAAATCGGCTGTCCGGTAAAAAAGCAATAATCATAGTCGCTGAATGCACTGCAAAGATGTATAACCAAATGCGTATAAGAGTCAAATTGCCGAATATATCGGCAAGAATAGGCGTATTAAGCTATTTGGAGAGGAAATAAGGTCGGTTATCTAACACAAAATCAGCTGTCCGGTAAAAAACAGACTTTTTAGAAGCCATTTTTTACACAAATCGCAAAACTTTTACCGGACAACAATGGCGTTTACTATATTCTTTATCTCCGAACTACACTTCGTTAAAAACAGATCAATCTTGTTTCAACCCCTTAATCTCATCTTCCGACAAGCCGGTAATCTCGGCAATCAAGGCTGTATTTAAGCCTTTGGCTTTCATCCTACGTGCCGTCATCAAAACGCCCTCCTCAAACCTAACTTCAAGGGCAGTTTCCATATTCCATTCTGTCAGCAACATATTCTCTACCTCCGCACCATACATTCTTAGAAAATCTACAAAAATATTCCTGCTAATGCAACCTCTAATAGAGGCTTTAACAGCCTCCCTAAAGTCCATCGTCTTCTGGTTCTCCCGAACTGCCGCTATAAACTCCTCATAATCGCTAAGAGATGGACTCTTAGCCGCTATCTCCGAATTCCTGCCCTTATTTATATTGTAAGCCTTAACCACCAATTCAAGGCAAGGCGCATACTGAGGATCCTTGGCATCAAACGCAAATAAATCCGAAAGACGCATCTCTACAAAGTCTTCCATCTCTCTTTCGCCGTTGTACAGAACCACAAACTCAGGAGCCGGAATACTTATCCTCTCCGATTTGTAAATGTCCCTGCTGTTCGTAAGCAACTCGTATTCCCTGCCTATATACAAAAGCATCCTTAGGGGTATGTTCTTGTTTATAGTCGATTGATGCTCAATCAGGACCACCAGCTTGTTCTCAATAACAAAAGCGACATCGTTCAGTTGCTCTCCGTAAAGAGCATCCGGCAGTGTCACCATTTTGACTTTTGTGCTATCGGAGTAATTGCTGCCGTTTATGGCATTGTATAGCTCCAATGCCTTTTCGGGTGTGCCGAAAAGTGCTGTGAACACGCTGTCTTTAAACTCACGGTTTGGATTTGCCGTTTCCATAGATAAACTCCTATTTTGGGTTGTTCACCTATTAGACGGAAAATAAAGGAAAAAAAATATAAAAAAGTGACTTTTTTGCATTTTATTCGGCACTTCCTGTGCCTCACCCCTTCGGGGCTGTCCTTCGGACATTCGCCTAATGGCACATCCTGTGCCCGGTGTAGCGCATAATTTTATCTATCGCTTCACCGCCTTTTTTCATAGCTCCAGCGGTGCGTTTCAAGTCTCGCCTCTTGGTTATTGCGATAACTTTTTTGACAGTTTCATTGATGGGTTCATTGCCAGCTTTTGCAATAAGCTCGTCTATAGCCCAAATCTCATCCATACCTGCATCAACTATTGGTTGAAGCCTCATATGCCACCTCTTTTGAGATATTGTTTCACCTATTCTTTCTCTGCCGATTTTTGCGAGCCAAAGTTTAAAAGACTCGGCTTTTTTACTGGGGATAGACTGAATAAGCCGCAAAATTTGCTCAGTATCGGCAACATCGGTCAACCTCATTTCCTCATCAGAAGCTTCTAATTTCAAATGGTTAGTATTACTAACCGCTTCATTGCAACCTTCCTCTGCCAGCTTGTTTTTAAGCCATTTCCAATAGTTCTTGACTTTTTTATAATCCGGCTGGTCGATTGAAATCGCAATCACATCAAGCACGGAAAACCACCATTTCTCCGCTTTCTCGTCCCAAACAGAACGAACACGCTCACTTCCAAACAACGGAATTTCATCGTTTTCCATAACTGCCTCCAAAGCAAATTTATTTTGCCGAGGCGTCGCAATGGTAGGTAAAAAATAATCCTCTGCAAGGGGGAATGTAGAAAATATCACTGAAGCAAATGAATAATTTTAGTGGGACAACAGTGGCATTTTCTACATTAAAACCCATGCACGTATCGAAAAATTTATTTTGCCCGCAAGCCGAGCATGAACTGGCGGCGGCGGCGTTTGCAAAGGCTTTGAAAGAAGCGAGTGGGGCAGTGAGGCTTGCTAAAAAGACTTCAAATTTATTCAGGGAAAGGAAAAAAGGGCAGAATGCGCTTTCTGCTAAATCTTTTGCCAGGACAATTTTCGTGGATGTAAAAGAGGGATTTGCCGATGTTCAAGGGATGTGCACTTTTGAGGATTTCACAGATGCTTGCCTCGCTTACGGCTGTTTTCCTGCTGTTGTTCCCGAATTAAAGACAATTACGGTGGGCGGGGCAGTCTCCGGCGTAGGGATAGAAGCTACCAGCTTTCGCCATGGTTTTGTTCACGAAGCGGTTTTGGAAATGGAAGTCCTGTGCGGAGATGGGGAAATAAGGGTTTGCCGGGCAGATAACGAATTTTCCGATTTATTTTTTGCCATTCCCAATTCCTATGGCTCGCTGGGATACATTTTGCGCCTTAGATATAAAGTTATCCCGGCGCGGTATTCGGTTAAAGCCACCTATACGAGGTTTAGCTACAGGGAAAATTTTTTGCAAGCAATAGGGGAGGCGTGTTCCGGCTCCGGCGACTTTGTTGAAGGAGTCTGTTTTGCCCCTTCAAAATATACACTTGTAACGGCACAGTTATGCGATAAAAAGCCAAATACCAACATATATGGCGAAATTCCTTATTACAAAAGGCTGCAATGCAAAAATGAGGCGGTTCTCTCCATGCGGGATTGGCTTTGGCGTTGGGACCCGGACTGGTTTTGGTGTTCAAGGTTTTACGGAATGGAAAATCCCTTTTTGAGGTTCATAGGGCTTTTCGGAGACCCGCCTTTTATGCTGCAATCCAAAACATACTGGAAAATCCTCTCTTGGTGGCGGCGCAACAAAATGGAAGAAAAATTGAATATATTGCGCAAAAAATTCGGCAAAGAGGAGCATTTGGCGGAATTTGTGATTCAGGATGTTGAGATTCCTTTTGACAAATGCCCGGAATTTTTGGATTTTTACGAAGAAAACATAAAAATCCATCCTTTTTGGATTTGCCCGCTCGTGCCGCAGGAAAATGCGGATAAATGGACGCTTTATTCCATGAAGCCGGGCGAACTGCATTTGAATTTCGGTTTTTGGCACACGGTCGCTGTGAGCAAAGACACTCCGCGGGGTTTTGTAAACCGCAAGCTGGAACAAGAGGTAACCCGGTTAGGCGGGCGAAAATCTCTCTATTCGGACTGTTATTTCCCGGAAAATGAATTCTGGAATATTTACAACGGAAAGGCTTACAAAAAAATCAAGGATAAATATGACCCGGACGGAAGATTCGCAGATTTGTACAAGAAAATTTGCCGATAATAGACATTATGTTAACTAGCTTTACCATAGCGGGTTTTGATCCAAGCGGCGGTGCAGGGATTTTGGCAGACATAAAAGCTTTTGAACATTGCAAAGTTTATGGGAAAGCGGTTTGCACAGCTCTTACAATTCAAAACGAGGATTCTTTTGAAAAACCGAATTGGCTGCCTTGGGAACAGATAAAAGCGCAACTCCAAGTACTTTCAAGAGTTAGGAATTTTGATTTTATAAAAATAGGGCTTGTGGAAAGCCCTCAGATTTTGGAAAAGATTTTCAAATGGCTGCGTAAAAAATATCCCGAAGCATTCATCATTTGGGATCCTATTCTAAAAGCGAGCGCCGGTTTTGAATTTCACAAGCAAAATGCCGTAAGTTGGCGAAAACTGTTCGGTTACGCAAATCTTATAATGCCAAATTTGCCCGAAGCTGAATTTTTAGGTATTTCTAATGGTTCGCCACGGGCAGCAATCCTAGTAAAAGGCGGGCATTCCTCTGCTTCTCAAAAAAGCGAAGACCTGCTGTTTTTACCCAACTCCCCTGTCCCCATAAAATTCACCTCCAAACGCATAAAAGGTGTGGAAAAACACGGCAGCGGCTGTGTTTTTTCTGCGTTAATTCTCGCTAACTTCGCAAAATACAATGACTTAAAAAAAGCTATTCGCAAATCCAAACAGTCCATGCAGGGATTTTTTGAAAACGGCAGCGGCAAACTTGGGGTTTTGAAATGCTCCAATGCCTGACCTGGGACGGTTCACCGTTCACACACCTTGACCAAATTCGGCAACTCCTGGATGCGGGTGCAAACTGGATTCAACTACGCCAAAAAAATGCAACAGAGCGGGAGAAATTGCAAACAGCCGTTGCAGCCGTAAATCTTTGCCAAGGGTATAGAGCTACCTTGATAATCAACGATTCTCCGCAAATTTGCCTGGAAAGCGGTGCAAACGGTGTTCATTTGGGATTAAAAGACTACCCTGCTCCGGAGGCTCGGAAATTGCTCGGAGAGAAAGCCATAATAGGCGGCACGGCAAATACGCCTGAGCAGGCAAAGCAAAGGGAGGCTGAAGGTTGCAATTATATAGGGCTTGGACCTTGGCGCATAACCCAAACAAAGGAAAATTTAAGCGAAATCCTGGGCGAAACCGGAATAAGAAAGGTTGTCGGCTTGAATTTGAAAATCCCCATCATCGCTATAGGCGGGATAACCTTGCCGGAGGTGAAAAAAGTCCTCTCGCTTGGGGTTCAAGGCATAGCGGTCAGTTCGGGCATTGTGGCGGCAAAGGATATAAAAGAGGCGTTTAGGGAGTATTTAGAGCTGGTTATTCTTTGCCTTGCTGAAAATATCACCTAGCAAATCGCCTACGGCATCAGACACAAAATCGCCTAAAGAACTGACAGTTCCCCAAGGATCTTCCCTGAGCTGTTCTTCTTGCTTGCCAACCATTAAAAACAGACCGTCAAGGGCTTTACCGGTTGCATATTCTGCCATATAAGTGGAGAAATCTTCGTCGTCCGGAAGAGCTTCGTAAGGCAGTCCGGGCAAGGCAGAACCGCTTATTGAAGCAAGGTTGGAATAAGTTCTTGCAAATGAATTATAATGTGAAGCAATTTGCTTCCAATATCCGTCTAACTGCAACCGTTTAAGCGGCACTTCCAATATAGGAGCAAAGGCCCCTTGCAAACCGCTGTAAGTTGAATTTTTCAAATAAGATGTGGCAGCTCTGGAATCACCTAATAGAACATCCTTTGCATCGGTAAATGACATTCCATAAATCGCATTTTTAAACACATCTACAGATGCCGGAGCTGCCTGCTCGGCTCCCCTATTCAAAGCGATTTTTATGGAATCCCCGTATTTACCTAAACTGAGGATAGAACCGTATTGCGACCCTAGTGCTGTTTGCAAAAGCGATTTTGCCGTAGGATCCAGGGAATTTGTAAATGAATTTATTTTGCTCAAAACGTTCTTAACCGTATCCGGCACGGCAATTTCCACCAGTTTGTTCCCTAAATAGCCGGTTACGCATTCCTTCATTTCGCAGGAGGAATCCCCTAGATTAGAAGCCGCTGTTTTGCTGCCTAGAACCAGAGCCTCCTGTAGAGCCTCTACCATTTTAGTTTCCGATATGCTGTCATCAAGTATATCATGCAAACCGCAAGAAAACAGCCCAAACGCAGAGATAGAGCCGAAAAGAAAACCGAAAAAGCCAAATTTGCGAAACATAAGGGGTAATTTAGTAAAATCCCTAAAGTTTTTCTAAATTATGCCGATGTTACCTATGAGGATAAGACCATGGATGCGCCAGCAATTACAACTCGTGTAGCGGATTTGATAAGAAATCCGAACTCGGCGATGCCGAGCGAGTGGGAGCATTCTATTCAAAAAAAGCAACCTGGGGCACCGGAATCCAGCAAACCGGAACCTCAAAATGCCGAATATTCCTTAGCTTTTTCTCCTCTGGCTCAAAAAATTCTGGAAGAATCCGGTTCTCATGAGAGCGAATGGGAAAAAAGCAGAAGCGAAAACGTTCAGCGCGTTCAGCAGTTGGTGCAAGAAAAGCAATATGCTTTGGCACCGGAAGTCATAGACTCCGTAGCACAGAAGATTGTAGCTATGTTGCCGTAACTTCCTTAGCTTTATTCCAAAACTCGTCCAATTGTTCCAATGTAAAATCCTGTGGCCGGCCACCGGCCATTACTTCTACCTGCCTGAATCTCTTTTCAAATTTGGCGTTTGCCCTTGTTAGGGCGGTTTCGGCGTTTATTCCCTTGTGGCGGGCTAAATTTACCAAAGCGAAGAGAATGTCCCCGAATTCCTCCTCCGCTTCCGGGCTGCCGTCTTTTTCTGCTTCAAACTCCCCTATTTCCTCTTTGATTTTGTCCAAAACGGGCTTCGCATTGTCCCAGTCAAAACCCACTTTTGCCGCACGTCTGGAAAGTTCCTGGGCACGGGTCAGGGCTACCATTGAGCGTGGTACCTTGTCCATTGCCGATTGAGGGTTTTCCTCTTTTTCCGCGGCTTTAATCTCTTCCCATTTTTTGAGAACTTCCTTTGAGGTTGCCAAATTCTCGCTTCCAAAGACATGGGGGTGGCGACGAACCATCTTTTCGCAAATTTCGTTTATAACATCTTCTATTGTGAATTTGCCCTCTTCCTTTGCGATTTGTGCATGAAAAACCACCTGTAGCAGCAAATCTCCGAGTTCCTCTGCCATGAGTTTGGCACTGCCACTCTGTACAGCGTCTATATACTCGTAAGATTCCTCCAAAAGGTAAGGCAAAAGGCTGTTGAAATTCTGCTCCCTATCCCAAGGACAACCCCCAGGGGAACGGAGCTTTTGCATTATATTTAGAAGGTCTGGGAAAATGTGTGGCATAAGAAATCCCAAGTAGGGGCAAGGCATGCCTTGCCCCTACTTAGGCCAAAACTTCGCTATCAGCTTGCTCGGGACGCCTGTCTCTTCAGGGTTAAAGCAATCGGAAAGGATTTTCCAACCCAAGTCCAAAGCGGCTTCCAAAGGAATGTTAACGGACAAATCCATCATTTCCCTTTCAAAACGAACTCCGTATTTCAACAGTTTTGCATCCCAGTTACCCATGCGGAAACCCATGGACTGCTTTTCCAAGGTCTCTTTATAACTGGCGTAAAGCTGAATCATCGTGTTCATTATCGTGCGATGGTCTTCACGGGTATCGCCGTTAACCTGCTGCTTTAAGCGGGAAAGCGAGCCGAAAGGCTCAATTCTGCCCTTGCGCAAATAGAACTGGCCCTCGGTGATGTAACCCGTGTTATCGGGAACCGGATGGGTTACATCATCGCCCGGCATTGTGGTAACCGCCAAAATGGTGATTGAACCCGAACCCTCAAAATCCACCGCCTTTTCATAGCGGCTCGCAAGCTGGGAATACAAATCACCCGGATAGCCGCGGTTAGAGGGTACTTGCTCCATCGTTATTGCAATTTCTTTCATCGCATCGGCAAAGTTCGTCATGTCCGTTAAAAGCACCAACACTTTTTTGCCCTGAGTTGCGAACTGCTCCGCCACTGCCAAGGCTGCGTCAGGAACAAGCAAGCATTCTACGATAGGGTCGCTCGCTGTGTGCATAAAGGAAACCGTACGGCTTAATGCTCCGTGCTCTTCCAAAAAGTCCCGGAAGAATAAATAGTCATCGTATTTTAAACCCATGCCGCCCAAAATTATAACATCAACTTCCGCTTGCAGAGCTATGCGAGCCAAAAGTTCGTTATAGGGTTCGCCTGCCACTGAAAAAATGGGGAGTTTTTGGCTTACCACCAGCGTATTGAACACATCAATCATGGGAATGCCTGTGCGCACCATGTTTTTAGGAATAATTCTCTTTGAGGGATTAACGGAGGGGCCGCCTATATCCACCATATTTTCATTTATGGAAGGGCCTTTGTCACGAGGCTCGCCGGCACCGGAGAACACACGCCCAAGCAGAGAATCGCTGAACGGAACCTGCATAGGGCGGCCCAAAAAGCGCACCTGCGAATCTGTGGAAACTCCGCGGCTACCCGCAAAAACCTGCAAATCGATCATGCCGCTATCCATGCG
>LIUH01000063.1:0-2203 GCA_001462225.1 Fibrobacteria bacterium GUT31
CTTGCCAATGTGTTTTATCGGCTTCATCTGATAGAAGCATACGGAACTGGTATTGCGAAAATTATGCGTAGTTATACCGATTGCAAAAGGAAACCGGAACTACAGGCAACAGGTAATGCGTTTAAGATTACCCTGCCTAATAGAAACATTAACAATCAAAAGACAATTAGCAATAGTATTTCTTTTACTGAAAGTGAAGAGAAAGTAATTACTCTGTTAGACAAAAAAGGTGAAATCATCAGAAATGACGTAGAGAACGCCTTATCCATCTCTCAGGCTATGGCAGTACGAATCTTGCGCGGATTACTGGATAAGGGTATTATTCGGACTGTCGGCGGAGGAAAGAATACACGTTACGTGAAAGTATGACAACACTGAATCAATGGCTGATATTAAACGCTCAAATGAAGAAATAAATGGAAAACTTGAATTATATGATAAACTATATAAAATATGCCTGACACAAGGGAGCAAACATGAAAACATTTTCCAACGTTGTTAAAACAGCCCTCATTGCAGTCATTTTCACAGCGGTGGCGGTGACGGTACATGCGGGCGGCACGGGCGAACAAACGGGAAGCACGAACAGCGGGCCCGGCACAGCCGCTCAGTTAGCCGCGGCACTCAACGCCCTCAACTCAGGCAGCGCGTCAGTGAACGGTAACACCGTAACCCTCACCCGCGACATACACGCGCAAAAAAACCTCACTGTGCCGGCGGGCGTAACGTTGGAGATAACAGGCGACGGCAGTCTAGGGATACACAACGCGACCCTGACCGTGAATGGCACGGTGAACGCGCCGTCAAATAGAATATACGTTGACGACATAGGCATCAAAAACACAGCGGTATGGATGACCCTCAACGGAAACGGGACAATCAACCTGAAAAGCAAGGGAACGCTTATCCACACCAGTAACCTCAGGAAACTCACCCTTGACGGCGTTACTTTGGTCGGCATCGCGGACAACGACAACGCATTGGTAGGCGTGTATGAAGGCGGCGAGCTTATCATGAAAAGCGGCAAGATTACGGGCAACGGCAACGCAAATGGAAACGGCGGAGTGCAGGTGAATGGCGGCAGTACCTTCACCATGACAGGCGGCACAATTTCCGGCAACGTTGGTCGGAGCGGCAATCTGGGTATCGACAATGACAAAGGGGCTGTATTCACCATGACAGGCGGTGTGGTCGGAGACGGCGATATCACATGGACGCTTGTACCGCAAAACGAAATCTGCTACATGAATTCCGTTGCCTACGGCAACGGCAGGTTTGTCGCTGTAATGCAAACAGGAGGGTGGAAAATGCCGTGGAGCCCCGGCGACCCTCCTCCTGCGTCTAAGTTGATGTATTCAACAGACGGCGTCAATTGGACAGTTAAGGACAACCCATTAGGTCTCGGTACTATTACTTTCTGCGAAGGAAAGTTTTTCTTGTTTGTTGGCGATAACGGTGCATTTTCCACAGACGGAGAAAACTGGACGAGGTTTAATCTCAATCTTGTCAGAGATCAAGCTTGGGGTCCTGTCTACGGCAATGGCAAGTATGTCATCGTATCAGATCGCGGTCGATTTTTTTATTCTACAGACGGCGTTACATGGACGGAGACTAGAATACCGTCTCTCAGTGGCTTCAAATCCTTCCAAGCTGTCGCCTTCGGAAGCGGAAGGTTTATAGCGATGGATGGTGATGGCAAAATGGCATATTCTACCGACGGCATCAAATGGACGGTCGCACCGGGCACACATGGCAATGGCGTCCGCAGTATCGCTTACGGAGCCGGCAGGTTTGTTAAGATTGGGTGGGATCATACTTCGTACTCCGAGGACGGCTTAACATGGACGTTTGTTGATTTTTTTGGTTTCAGCAACCAAATCTCACTGGTGATTATCTACGGCGCAGGCAAGTTTGTCGCTACAGATTCTAGTGGCAGAATGGCATATTCGACTGACGGCATTACATGGGAGATGGTTGATACCAGCGTATTTGGCAACTCCTACGTTAGATTTAGAAAAATCGCCTATGGCGCAGGCAGGTTTGTCGCAGTGGATATCGATGATCCTCCTGACGGAAGTGCCCCGACTACTAGAGGCAGAATAGCGTATTCCAATTTGCAGGAGTAGGGCTTGGGTGACTGACGCCATTTTAGGATACAATGAAGAATGATGACAAAAGAAGAAAAGTTTAACTATTGGCTTCA
>LIUH01000063.1:2388-3116 GCA_001462225.1 Fibrobacteria bacterium GUT31
TTAGATACGGCGCGGACTATGTATTGATAAGGATAACGCGAAAAATCTGTTGAAGAAAACACAGGAGGCTTTTTCATGGCTGTTGAGGTAGCCCACAGCTACGCCGAAGATGTAAGGCGGGTAATGCCTGTAGAAAAAGCGGTTCTCTTCGGCTCTTACGCAAAAGGGTATGCCTCAGAATGGAGCGATGTCGATATTTGTTTTTTTCTGAAGGACTACAACGGAAAGGGACGGGTGGATATACTGACGGAATTTTTAGGAATGACCGGCAAATATCCCGATATACCCATTGAACCGCTGGTGTTTGAATCCGCCGATATGCAAAACGGCAATCCTTTTGTTCGTGAAATTCTAACTACCGGACAAGAATTGTAACAGGCGCCTGAGACAGGGTTAACACAGGAGTAACAGAGTCACCAAATTTAGTTTAAAACTTCTTCCCTGTCCGCCAGTGTTATCTGCAATGTGCTTGCCTTGCCGCCGCGGATTATCTCGACATTTACGACATCACCGGGCCTGCTGGCTTCAAGTGACGAATAAAGGTCGGCAAGTGTGTCCGTCTTCATTCCGTTTACGGAGGTGATAATATCTCCGCCAAGGTAAATTACGCTTCTGCCGTACTGCACAGGTTCCGAACCCTGCCTTAAGCCGCCTTTTTCTGAAAGACCGCTTCGTCTTGTACGGGAAACAAGAAGGCCGGAATTAACCGGAAGCTTCGCGTAACGGAC
>LIUH01000064.1:0-189 GCA_001462225.1 Fibrobacteria bacterium GUT31
GCAATGAAGGCTTCCGATGTCGGCATATCTGTAGATACCGCTGTGGATATTGCAAAAGAGTCCGCAGACGTAATCCTCTTGGAAAAGGATTTGATGGTGCTCGAACGAGGCATCATCGAGGGTCGCAAAACTTACGCCAACATGATTAAGTATATCAAGATGACTGCCAGCTCGAATTTCGGCAATATG
>LIUH01000064.1:340-26868 GCA_001462225.1 Fibrobacteria bacterium GUT31
TCGAATTTCGGCAATATGTTCTCCGTGTTAGCGGCAAGCGCATTTTTGCCCTTCATGCCGATGTTGAGCATTCATATCCTTTTGCTGAACTTGATATACGATCTCTCATGTACGTCTATACCGTGGGACAATGTTGACAAGGAGTTCTTAGCGAAACCGAGAAAGTGGGACGCTTCTTCTCTAGGCAAGTTTATGATATGGATAGGTCCTACAAGTTCGGTCTTTGACCTCACTACTTATCTATTGATGTACTTTGTGATATGTCCGCCGGTTATTGCTCAATTATTCGGTCTCGACAGTCCGTTGCTATTCCATCAGCTTACCGATCCGGCAATGATGGCGGCTTATGCTGCGGTGTTCCAAGCTGGTTGGTTTGTAGAGTCGATGTGGAGCCAGACGCTTGTAATCCACATGATCCGCACACCTAAATTGCCGTTCATCCAGAGCCGCGCCTCGTTCCCGCTGATGACACTTACATTCACCGGCATCGGTGTGTTGACGTGCATACCATTTACGGAATTCGGCAAGTCAATAGGTTTGCTGCCGTTGCCGCCCGTATATTTTGCATGGCTGGCTGGTACTATATTATTGTATATGGGTCTTGCAACATGCCTGAAAAAAGCGTTTATCAGGCGTTACGGCGAGTTGTTGTAATTTTGGAGTAACACTTAAAATAGGAGAAAAAATCATGTTTTTAGGAATTGACATGGGTTTTTGGTACGGAATGGCGGCTGTAGCAGCAGCCACCTTGATAGGCGTTATAGTTGCGTGGAGCCTTCCTGCAAAAAAGGAAGTCAGCGACGAGCGTAATCAGCAACAATTAGAGAGGGAGGGGTAGTATATCACATCGTAGAGACGGATTTATCCGTCTCTACAACGACGTTGTGAAACAACGTTGCGTATAGATGCCATTAACGAGGTGCCTATGCAGAATTTTCTATCTTCCCTTATATTTGTACATAACTATAAACAAGTATCTTAACTTATATTACTTTTTTTCCGGGCCGGACCAATTTTTCTTTTTTTCATTTTTTTCATTTTCACCCTTGACAAGATATTTTTTTATTTCTATATTTATTCCCGATTATGACTTTGAGCAACAAAACATTATCTTCTAAGCATCTGTGCTGTCGAGTGTTCTCCAGCAACAGATTGTGTTGTTGTTGCTAAAATTCCCCAAAAGAATCCGTATTTCACGGTGAGCCTTGCACCATAAATAGGCAAAAATTTCCATTTCACCAATAACCAGTGAGGTTACTATGAAAAAGTATCGCTTTGATACGCACGCTGTCCATAAGGGACTCGTTTCTCTTACCGCTCTACTAATCGGGGCTTCAGCCATATTGGCAGAAGATATTCCTGTTGTAAATGTAGGCGGAACAAAAATCTCCCTATACGGATTTTTGCAAGCAAATGCCGTTTACGAGGATGGTGCCAACGGTAACGTAAATTGGTCGGAAAAAGTTCCGTCAAAAGCCGAAGACGGTGAAGGCCGTTTTGCTTTTAATGTGAACCAAACACGAATCGGTTTCAACCTATCCGGGCCTTCCGGAGATGCAACGGAAGTATCCGGAAAATTTGAATCCGACTTTGCAAACGACAATGAACGCAGATCCAATGGAGTTAGCAGCTTTCGCATAAGGCAGTCTTATGGGCAAGTGAAGTTCAAAGATTTGGGTTTAACCATACTCTTTGGTCAAACCGCTGATTTGATAGCTCCTTTGAGTGCGCCAACCATCAATCAGGGAGGCTTGAAACATCAGGGTTCTATCGGCACTCGCCGTCCGCAGATCCGCTTGACTCAAGGCATTGGGCCGGTTGAAATAGCCGTTGCAGCCACAGATGACCGTGCAAACCAGCCTGTTTTACCGGGCTTTCAAGGTTCTTTAAAAGGAAAAATCCCTGCAGTCTGGGCTGGAGAAAAGCAGAACGTAGAGATTATCCTTAGCGGACATTATGCATCGGAAGAATCCGCCGCTGATGATACAGCCGGAGTAAATAAAAAAGACAGTGATGAATGGACAGCACCGCCAACTTCCTGGTCCGGCGTTGCAAGTTTGTCTTTGCCTGTGATCAGCATCATAAATCTTTCCGGAGAACTTTTCTATGGGCAAAATCTTAATCGCTATAGCAACGGAAGCATAGGTTTAAGTGGTCCTGCCACAGGCAGAGTAGGAGCCGGCATACAGTCACTAGGTGGCTGGGGTGCGGCAACCGTAAAACTTCCGCTGGGCTTTTCTCTCGCAGGCGGCATAGGCCTTGAAGCCATTGACGAAAATAGAGAGTTAAAGAGCACATTTAAAAAAGACGGAGACGGCAACGAAACAGATGATGTGGAAAAGGCAAATCCGAACAAGAATACGGTAATATTCGGAAATCTGAAATATAATGTTGCAGAGACAGCATTTATCGGTTTTGAATATGCCAACTTGTCAACGGATTATGCTTCTTCGCTAAAAGGTAAAAAAGTGGATAGCGGCAAGCTAAATCGCTTTGAACTGGTTTTCAACTATGCTTTTAAATAACCGGAGAAGAACCACAAACCAAGGAGGTCAATATGACTGTATTCTCTAAGAATCGCGCATCAGGCAGCGCGAAACGATGCCTAGCAGCTATCACCGCTCTCATTTTGCTCTCGCTCTTTGCATTAGGTTGCAAAGAGGAGAAAGCGAAAACAGAAGCTGTAGCACAACGAACCAAGATTGTGGTGGCCGATGCAAAAACCACTCACCATCTGAACCTCTACGTAGCCAAGGAGCTCGGATTGTTTGATAAATACAATCTGGACGTAGAGATCAAATGGGTGGACGACAATGCAGCGGCTCGCGATATTGTGGTATCCGGCGGAGCGGATGTGTTCTGGAGTTGCCCGACCGTGGCTATCGCAGCCATCGCCAACGGTGCTCCGATAAAGACCATCGCGCAGGTAAAAACGCCTTGCACAAGCGTTCTGTTGGTTCCGCAAGAATCCCAAATTTCCAAACTTGAGGATTTGAAGGACAAGGAAATCGCCGGCATTTCGCCGACTTGCGAAGCGGTTATCTCATTGACTTCTGCGGCAAAGAAAGTTGGTGCCAAGTTCAACCTTCAGCGTTTGGCGGGTGGCCCCGCAATCACCGCTCTGAAAAGCGGCTCGGTTGACGGTGCAATACTGGAAGAACCACAGGCCAGCATCGCCGAGCTTGATGGCTACAAAGTGCTGTTCCGGGAAGTTTCCGAGAATATTCCGTGCCGCACCATCAACGCGAGCGACAGGGTCTTGGCGTCCAATGCCGAGGGACTTAAAAACCTCATCAAAGCCATTGATGAGGCAAATAAGATAATCCTCTCCAACCCCAAGGCGGATAATATCGTGAAAATAGCCGCAGAATACACAGGCGCGCCGATTGAAGCGATTATCCACGGCAATGACAGGTTGAAATTCGGAATTGCTATCAAGGTTGATGGCTTGAATTTACTGGCCGATGAATTGCTGGCTAACGGCAATATTAAGGAAAAACCGGGTAACAATATGTTTGCCGCCGAGTTCAAGGGAATTACATGGTGAGGAAACCGGTACATATTTTTGCGTTGCTTCTTTTGCTGCTGGCGGTTTTTATCGCCTGTGACAAAAAGGACACGCAGAAGACGCTCCGAATCGGGCACAGCGGCGGCTATCTCTCCGCTGCCTTGTATGCAGCGCAGGATGGTTTGAGTGTAAATACGGATATTCAGCAGTTTCACTCAACCTCCGATATTGCTTACGCTCTGATTTTGGGCAGGCTGGATGCAGGTTTTGTGGAAGCGGAAAAACTTGACGCATTTGCGGAACTAGATGGTTTTGACCGGCTCACCGTAGTAGGCAAGGTAACATATCCTTATGGTGCAACCCTTGTTTTGCGAAAGGGCTTGAATGTCCGATTGCAGGAACTGGATGGGCTTACTATTGCGGTATCGGCACCGGAATGCGTGTTGCTTGACAAATTTACCGAAGATGCCAAACGGCTTGGTGCGGATATATCAAATGTAAAATACGAATACATGGTATTTCACGCCATGCTGCCCGCTTTGGAATCGGGAGCAGTAGATGCGGCGATTATCAAGGGTTCGTATTCCGTAGCTGCTTTGCAGGCTGGCCACTCTGTTCTGTATCAAAACTGGGAAGTGGAACCGGGAGATGAGTGTTGCCCTGCGATTTTAAACCAAGCTGCTCTTGTATTGCTGGCACGTAGTGACAAGCTGGAAGAAGTGAAGCCCTTTGTAAATGCACTTGTGTTTGCACAAAAGTCTTCTCCCGACCAGTTGCGCCATGCCGTTGCCGAGCGTACGGTGGTTCCGTTTGAAATGTTGCGGGGGCAGCCCGTGCCGGAGTTCTCCCTAGCGGATAACGAACTGCTTGAAACCTTTCTCAAGCACAAACATGATGACGATGATGGGCACGAACATGACGACGATCACTAAACGCCATTGCCCAACAAAAAAATAAAGTTTTCGCCAAATATGCCGATATAGTAGTAAAAGGAGGCTGCTATGTATTTCAACGGCATAGGGCGTATAACGGATTACGTCAAAACTGTCCAGTTCGAACAGAAATGGCGGCGGAACAGCAATCCGGTTTCGGCATTTTTAAAATCGGACAACGACTTTTTTAAAACCAAAAAGATAGAAGACATAAAAAACAAAATGAAATCCGGAAAAAGGCTATCTCATGATGAGAAGGAATTTTTAAGAATTAACGACCCGGCTTTGTATGAAAAAGCGATAAAGATAGAAAAGGAACGTGATGAATTTCGCCGTGCACTCGCAAATTGCAAAACAAAAGAAGAAGCCATGCGGCTTAAAACCTCAAAATCCCTGGAATTAAAAACAGAAGCGGATGCCATGTCCGTCAAATCCAAAGATGGGAAAGAGTTAGGCGATTTGGATTTTATAGCCATGAGAATGATGGCAATATTTGATGAATTCGCCGATTTTGTAAAATCTGAAGAATATTCCGATATTCCAAACGAATATGAAAAAGACGATGAAGAAAACGAAAGCACGGAAGATACGGAGGTCAACGGAAAAAGCAAAAAACCCAAATTCAAAAAGATGAAATTAACTTTGAACGGAGAAATGGCACTTAACAGTTATAAATTAAATGAAGCGAAAATTATGAATAAGGCAAATCCGATACCCCCGATTTTTAGAATTTAGGGGATTTCAGCATTTCATGCTGCATAATCGGAGTTCGGACATTACCAAATTCTAACGATAGCCGTTCCTCGTACCACTGTCCTTTGGCTGGTTGCCACGTGATATGTCGAACCTATCATCGTTCCCATGCCACCGACCGTTGACACTGGCAGTAGCCAATCTTTAACCCATTGTATAAGACAATAAAGTGTTTTATGTAATCAAAATTACCGTCCTGACTTTGACACTTTTTTTTCATTGATTTCGTAAGTTATTACATATCAGCCAGTTACGAATTTGGCGTTTCACTTTTGGGTGTCCCAAGCGAAAAATAGATGCTCGCCATAAAACCTCATTCTTCTATATAATTACTATATAAAAGAAAATAGAAAAAACGGCTACCATAGGATACATTGAATGTAGTTTTAGGTAGTCCTGTTCATAATTTTCTATATTACCCATATGCGGGAAAATGCGATGAAACAAGGGCAAAACGGCTATTCACACGATAAAACAGGCATTTCCCCCGACCTAGGACAATTAGCTCGGCAGGTTTAGAGCGCCTCCCCTGTGGGGCAGTGTAAGCCTCAAAATTAAGCTAAATAAGCGGTTTTTAAGGCTACTATATAACAACTATATAACAACTATACAAAAACCTAATGAATTTAAGGCTTGTTAGAAGCCTTGAATTTAAAGTTGCCAATTGCGTCCCTGCGCTCATCTTCTGGATTTTGCATTATTGTCCCTAAGTTGCGAGCAACCGGTGCCGTCTTTGTGCTGTATGCGTTTATTTCTCGCAACCCGCCTATTATGCTTCCTAACTTCTCGTGAGACCGATTGTATTGATATTCTGCCGATTCCATTATTTTCTTCACGCCTATGTTCTGCGCCCGCTTATGGTTCAAGTCCATGTATTTTTTCGCATCCGCTTGCGATAAATAACCCTGCTGCTCTAGATTCCTGATAACCGGATCCTCTATTTCGGCCCAGTTGACATTGTCAAACGCGTGTTCCGCATACTCGTTAATGAAATCGCGTATCCCGCTCTCGCCCTGATAATTAGATGTGCTCTCCAAGCCTTGCCTCTCCATAGTTCCCTGACCGCGGTTGTAATGGCTTGTCCGCGCCTGCATGCCGCGTTTTATATAATCAATCTCGCCAAGCGTCAAGTTTCCCAAGTCTTTTACAATATAATCATAAGGAATTCTATCAATTAAACCATTGATTTGTTCGCGCGTCAAGTTGGAATAATTGGGATCCGCCTGCATTCTGTTTGCTCTTATTGTTCTCATGTATTCTTGGAATATATTATCAACTTGACGGCCTACGGTAATTTCAAAATCGTGACCCAATCCCGAAGTTCCATTGAGCGATGAATTGACAACCTTGTTCCGTATTTCAGGTATAGAAGTATATACTAAAGCGTCTTTAACTGGTGCCGTATTCATTACGGTTTCGCCATTAGGCGTTGCTACAGTCCTTTGTCTCGGTGAATCCATGAATTTATAATATTCTTTATCCAAGGCGTAACCCTGCTCTCTTAGACGCATAACCGCATCTTCAAAAGTCTCGCCTATTTTTTTGTTGTCCGCTATTACTTTCTCAACGGCCTGCTGGTCTTTAAGTCTGTTTGGGCCATGGCCCTTATTATTATCATACCTTTTTTCGGCAAACTGGATATTGCTATTCTTTTTGCTGGCATAAATTCGCGCCTTAATCAAATCATTCATAGCCTGTTTGCCGCCTATCGCGCCTACGGCACCGCCCGCCAATCCCCCTGCTATTTCTGCCGCGCCAAATGAAGGCGACTCGCCCTCAACCATACGTGCCGCGTTGTTGAGCAATGTGGCGTCCGCCGTGTTTGCGGCCACGTTCCTCACCGTCTGGCCAAGCAATGTGCGCTCTGCAACCGGAGCCAAGAAATTGCCGACTTTCTTTCCTACCGCATTAGCTACATTATTAACGACTTCCGGTAATATATTAGATATTGCCGTACCCGCTTTCTGCGCTGCGGGCATAATACCCTGCTTAACAGGACTGGTAACCAAGCCTACAGCGTCAAGCGGTATGCCGCCCATGCCGCCCACCGCCCCGTAAATCTCTTTCGCGAGCGGGCTCCAGTTTTGGTCGGACGCGAATTTGTACGCTTCATTTTGCATATATCTTGTCATCGGCGTGAACGCGCCTATGCTCCCTTGAAGGAAATCCCCGATTTCGCTGGTTGGCTTGCCGGCAAGCGGGTCAACTGCGGTTGCGTCAGAAACGGCTTCTTGCGGCCTAAGGATTTCAAGAGGATTCGGCAATGAATCATCTGTTGGCGGCTCTACGGGCTTCACCCTGTATTTGCCGGCGGCTTTGAGTTCCGCAAGTTTGCCGTCAGACACCAAGCCGGGCGTCAAATCGACCCATTCGCCTTTTTTATTCTGAATTTGTTCCATACGTATAATTTTATTTCTATATTATGGATATGGCGAAGAAAATAGGCGTAACAATAGCTAAAATCGCTTTAGGATTAGCGGTAATAGCTTGTTTTTTCTTTGGCTTTCTTATTTGGGTTACAATGTCTATCCCCGATTATAAATACATTTGCGGTGGTGGATATGAATGCAGGATTGGTTTTAATGCTTGCGAAAGTACTTCAAAAGAAGAACAATACGAATGTTTTAAATCATTAGCTGAAAAATACGATTACGCCAATAACTTTGATAACAAATTAAGATGCACTAAATTTGGATATTTGGCTAATTAAGCCTTTTAATACCGTCCCGTTCAAATATCTTTTTAATAGCCTGCTTTTCCAAAAAGTTAGTAACCGGGGTGGTTTTATGAGCTTCGTCATAAGTTTTAGCCCATTTCATAGCTTCTTCAAAGGTGGAACCGGTATTAACCATATAGTCTTTGATAATATCTTGCCTAGTGTCAAAAATACTTTCATTCCAGTATTTTTTTTGCTTATCCCATGGCCTAACATCAAGCCTTTGCTTAACTTTTCCTTCCGGAACTATTTTTGCCGCAATTTTTATTAGCAATGGTCTATCATCTATATTTTCAATTGAAGGAGCTATAGAACTGCTTTTAGAGAGTACTGTACCCTTTTCTTCCGGCTTCCCATCCAACTCCCCCAGCAACGTCTTTTCCGGCATAGCAATACACCCTAAAACTCATCATCTCTATTTTTTTGCTTCGCGGGCTTAGAACCATACCCTTCGCTTTTCAAGGTTTCCAATGCTTCTTTAACAGCCGCTTTTCTCTTTGAGTTGCTCATGCCTGTGAATTTGTCAATTGCCCAGTTGGTCGCGCCGTTAAAGCTCGGGGCCAGCGAAACTATCGAGCCGTCAGCGTTTTTGGTTCGCAGGTATGGAGATACTTGCTCTATGAATACTGTCTCGTCAATGTCCTTTCCTTCAAACCTTGACAGATTTTCATACGCTTTCCTTTTGAAATCATCTATGCCTAATGCTATCAACTCTTCGTTCTTAGCTTTGGCTTTCTGGACTTTTATAGCTATTTCTTGGGCGGTCAACGCATTATTTGCTGAATTAACATTAATTTTATGCAATTCGTCATCTCTGGCACCTTTTTGAAAGGCGTTATATTCTTCAAGAAGGTTACTGTATGATAATTTGCTGTTTGTGTCATAGCCTTTTTCTTGCAAAAACGCCTTTGCTTGATTCTCGGTGATAGTATTCCCTTTATTTTTTTTATACAATTCTTGCGCAAGGCTTGTCATCAAATTCGGGTCATGCCAGTATTGCCCGGAATTGTCTTCACCGGTTTTATTTTCATAGCTGGCTATATCGCTGCGCTCTATATTCCATAGGCTTTCAGGAACGTCTAACTCTTTGTACCTTCCGTAAATAGCTTTCAAGTTTTTTATTGCTCCGCCCAGCCGCGCATTCGCTTCTGTGTACGCTGGGTCATTAGAGGGAATGTTGGCGGCGCGGAGAGAGTTTAGCTCTGTTATTGCCGAATGGTAGTTTTGTATGAATTTAGCCTCGTTTGTTCTAAGCTGGTTAAACTCCGGGTTGTTTTCCCATGCGGACAGCTGCTGTATTTCAAAATCCATTTTGTCCCGGGCTAGCTTCTGGTCCGCCAGCTTGTACTCCCTGTTGGTCAAATCGGCCAATGCCGTATTGTCGTAGGGGAGCCCCATCATCATGTTCTGGTACTGCTCCATCTGGTAGCGGTCTCTGTCCCAGTCCTTCTTGTCCCAGTTGACGGCGTCCTTGCCGAAATCGAGCAGCCGCCTGCCGCCGTCTTTGGCCGCTCCAAATGCCTTGGAGAAGAACCCCGGCTCCCGCGGCGGCTTCGCAGGGTTTGCGATAATTTCAAGCCTTCCCTCTTGCGCGGGCGCGGGTGCTGCCGCTTGGGGCACCGCCGCCGGTTGCGCTGCGGGTTCTGCCGGACCGGCGCCATATGCCGGGTCCGCGTATTCGGAGCCTTCGCCGTACTTGCCGTATTGCTGCCGCGCCATAAGCTCTAATTCCGCCCTTTGCTCCGGTGTAGCCGCTAATATGGCGTCTTCAATATCTTCTTGGCTAAGACCGCTAATATTTAAATCATCTTCCATGCATATAATTTTATTTGAGCTTTTCCGGCATGCCAATTGCCTCAACCGGATTTCCGGTTTTTCTCAAAATCCAAGAATGTGCTGAAAGAGCCCGACAATTGCGAAACTTTATCAGACACGTCATTTATTTTGTTGAATATTTTGTTTACGTTTTCATCTATTCGCCTGAAATCCCTGTTGTAATTCGCTTCCAGCTGCTTGTGCAAATCCATGTGCGTATCCTGCCACGACTCATTCTTGTCCTTGGATTTTGCCCTGTCTTTGCGGTCTATGTAGATATAAGCCATAATGCCGATTACTATGATGAACAGCATTATGTGCAAAAACCCCTGCGCGCTTGCCTTCGCCACCACATCTAATATTCCCGTTGCGTCTGCCGTTCCCGTCACCGTGCCTGCTATATTGTTTTCCATATCTATAATTTTATTTAATGTTTGCGCAACGAGCCTCTAAAAGTTAAAAAATCGGTTCGGGTCACGGGATATGTGCTGGCCTGCGAGCAAGTCGCCGGCCGCGCCCTCTGCAAGCTCGCCTAAATTCATGCTTTCCAGCTGCTCGGGGGTGAGGCTTCTTATGTTCTCCCGCAACCCCAGCTTGCCTGCTATCCACTCCCAAAGCTCGCTAATAAGCCGGCGTATCCATTTCTTGTCCATGGAGTTCCTGTACATTCCCTCGCCCTTGTTTCCGATGGCGTGTGCTATCGCCTCTTCTGTGCGGCCTTGCTCGCTCAGGTGGCTGTAGCTTGGGTTGCTGGCTAGGCTCTTGTAGAAATCCGACTGCCGGGCGGCCACTGATAGCCGCTGGTAGAGGCTCTCGTTGCCCCTTTTGACGAAGTCTGTCCACAGGTGGCCGTATTCGTGCACCGGCGTGTTGGCGTTCATCTTGGCGGGGTCTAGGAATATCCTGCCGTCCGTGGTGGCGAAGCCGTAAACTTCGCCCATAGGCGTTTGCATGGGCTTGCCGCTCTTTTCGCCGTGCTCTGCCAAATATTGCTGCATTTTGGCCGGGTCGGTTATTACCTCTTTTGCCAAGGCGGTTTTGCCGAGTTTGGTAAGCAGGCTATTGAAATGCTTTTCCGGAATAGGGGCAGGGGGATTTTGTATATTATTGGTGGGATTGCTTGAAGCGGGGAACGTGCTTGGATTTTTTCCAAGTTCTTCTAATATACCTTCAAGTTTTCCCGTTTTTCCCAATTGAGAAAAAGGAACGCCTTTAATGCTAATATTGTTTTTGGAATATTCTATATTACCAATAGGGCCGTAGTTGGTTTTATCCGAGGGCAATTGGAGCCCGACGCCCTGAAACCAACTATCGGCTCTGCTTTTATCCGGGTCAATGTATAAAACATCGCTTCCTTGTATAAATCCTGCCGGGTTGGTATCTTTTCCATATGCACTTGCAATAATATTAAGGTCAATAGGATTCATTCCTTTATCTGTGGGGAGCAGTTCTAAAATTGCGGTTACCGGTGCGCCGTTTTCATCGTAAATTTCACCAAAAATAGACAACCGGCTGTCACCAGTTTTTGACTTCAACACAATAATAGGATTTTCCAATATATCAGGAACTTGTTTAATAATATCCCGTGTCATGCCTTTATGCTTATTGAGTATCTCCGCAATTTTTCCGCCGTGCCAAATAATATCTTTATCTCTTACTCCAATGCTTTTAAGCGGTTCGGAAGTTGAGCCTACGGTGAATGTTTTTCTTTCTTTTCCATCCCATAAATCAATTTCATTTGCAAACTCTGGTCTTAGGGCTTGATACCTTATTTCATTGCTTGGGTCATAGCCCCATTCGTTTATATCATTGCCATCCCACCATAAATAGCGTATGGGAACATCTTGCTCTATTATTTTATATTCTCCCTCGCCGAACCGGCTTTCTCCGTGCTTGACGGCGTATTTTTTGGAGAGCGTAACCCAATCATGATGTATTAGCTCGTCTGTTTTTACATCGTTTGGCACGGCTCTATATACCTTTACCGTCAGTTTTTTTCGGTTTTTTCCCTCTGCTATCAATCTTTCAATTTTTTTTATTTTAGCTAGGCTTTCCCATCCTTCCGGCGTGTCATACATAAAGCCTCTCGGGCCGCCGCCTCTGCTCATGGTATCAAAATAATCTTTAGGCTGATTGTGTTTTCCTCTTGCTACTTCTGATAAATTCGTGCTGCCGCCTTCTTTCAAGGCTTCCTTCAAAGTATCCCACTCCATGGCAGGTGCGCCATGTTCATCTCTAAAATCTTGCCTTTCTGCAACTTCAGCTAGGGAGTAGATTGTGCTGCCGTCGTCCGCGAAAATCTGCCTGTTCCTCGGCACATCTTCCGTTTCGCTTGCCAAAGTGTTTCGCCGCTGTTCGGGGGTATAGTCTATGCGTTTTTGCACGTTCCGAGCCTCCACCTCCCCGGCGGTTCTGTAGTACAAGTCAAAAGGCTTCATTTTCCAGTCACGGTATGCTTCCCATTCCTTGCGCAGCCGCTCCTTGTAATCCGCCTCCGAAATCAATCCCTTTTTGTAATCCGTCACGAATTGCTTAAGCTCCGGGTTGTCTATTTTTGACACGTTGTCCGCAAGCCATGCATGGAATTTTTTTCTTGACCTGGGAGGCTGGCTATCGTAAGCCTTTTGCAAATCGTTGGTAAAATCTGAAACCGGAGCACGTTTGTTTTCAAAGAATTTATCGCTGCTTCCGGGCGTGAAGCCTTCTATTGTTTGAATAGCGTGCTGTATCTCGTGGGCAATGGTGCTGTTCATATTCTTTTTATAATAATCGTTATTTAAAACAAGTCTAATCCTATTATTTTCTTTGTCAAAATACCCTGCGGGTTCCCAAGGCAATCCCCATTCGCTGATATCAACCTCAATGTCTTTCAATTCCGGATAGGCATCGAACAGTTCCTTGTTCTCAATCAAATCATGCAGTTTGCCGTTATAGCGGTAATAGCCATCGTTGGTTTCAAAAAATCCCTCTGCCCTCATATCGTTTGCCGTTTTTATTTTGCTCTCGTCAATGCGCATATCGGGCACTTCATGCCGCCATTCGCCGTCCGCTCCCTTTTCCCAGCCGGTCGCCAGCTTGATGGCCTTTTCGTCTTTGCCGCTCTTTTGCATTGCGAACGCTTGATAAAGGCTTTCCTTCTGGCCTAAGTTCTCCGCCCCCTTCTGTCCTATGAACTGGAACCTCGGCTCGCCCTCAGGCTCTTGTATGGTCTGGGCATCTTGGACGGCGGCTTGCTTCTTGCCTCCCAATACTTTTTTAACTACTTTCGCTCCAACCCTAATCCCGCTCTGCAGCGCGCCGTCCAGCACAAAGCCCTCGCCAAGGTTGCGCCCGAAATTGAAATCGCCGCCCTGCCCGTAGTCATTAATCCCCTCTGCCGCCGCATCGGCGACTTGGTCATTCGCAAATTCTACCGCCGCCTTTGCCGCCTTTGCCGCCTTTGATTTTGAGGCTATCTTCGCGAACTTGCGGGCGTTGTTCAGGTTCTTCGCTGCGCTCATTATGTTTTTCGCCGCGCCAAGAGCGGTGCCCATGCCTCTTGAAATCAGCATGGACGGCGGCAGCTGCGCAACCATGTCGTTGAAGAACTCCCGTCTTATGTCCGGGTCATTGGCCAGCGCTTCCACAAGATCGGGCATGCTCTTTATGCCCTCCACGAACTCGGCGAAAAAGCCCTTGTCGTTCTCTGCCAGCCATTCAGCCTCTTCATCGCTCAACTCCTCGCCTTTTCTGAGCCGGTCTTTGAGTTTTTCTTTGGTCTGTTCCATTTCTATGTTTTGCGTTATCTGAGCCGCCCTTATGAGTTTGCTGTCCTTGGTTTCAAGCCCAAAGTTCGTTCTCGCGGGTTCAGTGAGGGTGTAAGTCAGTTCGCCCACGCCTGCGGCCGCGTTTCGCAAAATGCCTGCGTCTTTAAGCTCCTTTTCCTCCGGGAACCATAGATTGGTTCCCATCGCGATGTCTTTTATGCCCGCTCTGTGCTTTGCGAACTCGCCAAGGCTTGCCGGCCGCCTGCCGTCAAGCAGAGACGTGGCCAAAGGATCGTACTCGGTGCCTATGAGCGACCCTTCCGGCAATGTTCCCGCCGCCGCCGCCGCGTCCCTGTTGCGCTCCCTCTGAATGCGGTCTTCCATGAGCCGCTTGGCATACCGCGCCTGGTATTCCCTGTAGAGCAGCTCCTCCTCGCTTTCCGGCTTGGGCAAAGACGCCCTCGCCGGAGGAGGCGGTCGCACGGGAGCAACATATGTGCTTGATGGAGGAGCGGAGCTTCCGAGCAAGCTATAATATTCATAATCGCTTTTTGGATTACGGTTAAGCAATCCCAGCAATGTTATTGGCTCTGACATGTATCTTATAATTTTATTAAACCTATCTGTCGCCAAAAATCCTCTGCCCCGCAAATGTGGGCCTTCCGTTGAAAATTCTGGGGGCAATCTTCGGGGGTTGCCGCGGCGGCGGCCGCTCGTAGCTGCAGCACAGGCACAAGGACTCCAGACGGTCGGGGCTTCGCCCTATCTTCTTCTTTACCAGCATCTTGTCTATTATCCTTAGCTTGCGGTTGTCGCCCTCCTTGTAGACCGCCGCTTTCATTTCCGATTTGATGAGGTCGCCGTGCGCTTTGAGCAATTCTCGCGGGAGCCACAGGGAGCCTCTTTTGGCTGTTTTGGCATATATAAGCGCCTTTGCGTCCGCGAACCGCTCGCCGCCCGAGCTCCCGAAATTGACCGGCTGGACGACAACCTCTTCGGGCAGGTCAAAAGTGAGCAGGTGGCCGAACCCTGTGCTGTCGTACCGCAGGGCGGCGAACTGCCAGCGCTCCCATTGGACCCGCGCGAACCGCCTTATATCTTCGTCCGCAGGCGTATTTCCAACAATGATATCCAGAATTTGGGAACCCCGCATAATGGTCATCACGGTCAAATCGGAGCCCCTTCCGGAAATGTCAAGCCCCGCCACAATGGGGTCTCCCTCTTCGGAATGCCCCGCGCCTTCAAGAAATTCAAACCCCCTGAACACGGCCAAATCGCCATCGCCGCTGAACGCGAACTCGCCGTACAGCTCCCTGCGCTTGAAATCATCGGGCAGAAACTCGTACTCCTGCTCCAAGCCTTGCAAATAATCGGGCTCAATGAACGGGTTTTGCCTTGCGTCCGCCTGAATTAAATTTATGTCCTGCCTTTCTGCCATCTTTGCGACCCAGTGCTCGGCATAGCTGGGCGGCGTCCCGACAACGAATACCCGCTTTTCCTTGCCGCCGAGGCCTCGCATGGTTGCGTACGCCAAGGCGTATATTTTTTTGGGGAGCGAGGCCGCCTCGTCAAAAATCAGGGTATGAATGTTAGTTGCTCCGCGAATGGTCTCCGCAACGTCCCTAAGCGACTCCGTTTCGCCCAAGCCGCCGGAAACTGTTGATGCTGTCCTTCTGGACAACTATTCTAATCTCGTTGTCGCCGTCTGCCGGCATTTTCCCGACCCGGCTTTCAAGGAACATGTAAAGCTCCCTGTTCTTCTCGACAAATGCTCTTTCGTACAAATCCACAATGTCCTGCGGAACCTTCCCCAATACCGTTTTAAGCTGCTTGTTGAACTTCCGATTGCCCGCGGCGTTTGTGGTCACGCTGTCTATGGCCGTGAATGTTCCCGCCAAGCCGGGGCTTGCGGCACTTGTCGTGTTCGTGCGGGTTTTGGCGGCAAGAGTAGGATTCGGGTATGAGCCAGCCAAGTCGCCGCCCGCCGTCCCGCTCGGAGCGGCCGTTACGGTTATGTTGCCCGTGCCGTAGGCGGTGCCGTTGATGGTCTGGGTGGTGGAGACTTTGCCGTTGAGGGCATTCACCACGCTGCGTATTTTGTTCCAGATGGTTTGCAAGATGTTTGCGATTGTGTTGCTTGCCACCGCCGGTGTGGTTGTGGTTGTGTCCGTGTTCGTGGTAGCCGCCAATGACTGGTTCGCCGCAGCGAAATCGCTCGCCTTCTTGCCGCTGTCCGCCAAGTTCCCGCTCGCGTCAAGCCCCGCGAAATTGCCGTTAGTCGCACCGGCCACCTTGTCCGCCTTGCCGGTTATGTCCTGCGAGTACGAGAAATCATAGTTCCAAGTGATTGCCGTTCCGTTTATCGCGCTGACTACATATCTGCTTGGCGTGTTTGAATGCGTCTCGTCAGATTGTATGGTTGTGAAATCGTTCACGGTTATGCCGTTCGGGAACGCCGATGTGTCAGCGGGCAGGCTTGCCTTGGTGGGGGTATTGACACATTTCCGTAAGTCCTTGCAATATAAGGAGTTATGGAGAAATCATAGGGTAACGGCAAAATCCTTAACAAACTCTTAACAAAGCCCTTGACATTTGTAAATTTTTTTGCTATATTTGGGGGTTGTAAAATTAAAAGAGGATTTCTGCTATGAAGCCCAGTTTCTTCCCCAAAATTGTGGTATTTTTGTCCATAATTGCCTTCCTAACTCCCGCAACTGCGGCAGTTTCCGAGAGTTGCCGTAGTGCTCTTTTAGAGTTGCCGAGCAAGAAAAATTTTACCATGAAGGACTTGCTTACTTCAGTGATAAAGGTAAAAGGTCTCTGTAAAATGAAGTTTACATGTCCCCTCGATAACTCGGTTACAGATGTGGGTTTAACCGCAGGTTGTGTAAAAGAATTGCCTGAGGATCTCGGCGGCCTGCAACAGTTAGCCCAAGATATAGGTTTGGACATGGCAATGCAACAGGTGCAATCACAGCTTTATGCCGAACCACCCCCTGCTGCAATGGGGAGTAGCAATTACTACGCTGACGATGACCAAGCTCCTCCTCCTCCGCGAAGGAGAACTTACGACGAAGAGCCTGCTGATCCGTCTGAAAAAGGGAAGTTTAGCATCGGAGTCCTAGCCGGAGTTAATTTCTCAACTATCATTATGGGCCAAGAAGAAAGCGATTTTACTGAAGGACGCGGTAGCAAATTCGGAGTTCAAACAGGCGTGGTATTTGATATACCTTTGAGCAAAATATTCTACTTATCGCCCGGTTTAAAAATTGCGCAAATGGGCGCGAAATCCGAGGAAAATGATGAGGAGCAGTATTATAACGGAATGTATTATACTACCGTAAAAGAAACATATACCGAGACCATTACCGCATATTATGTTAAAATACCTTTGCTATTCACTGTTAAAAATTATGTGTCTGAAAAAGTGGCTCTAAGAATAAATGCCGGCCCATACCTAGCATATGCCCTTGGAGAGGGGCTCTATGAAAGGGAGGGGAAATATTATATAGACGGGCAGCTCCAAGAAAGTGGATCCTATAGCAGAAAACTCTTCGAGGAAGAGTGCATAGTAGATTATGACGGCTATGAAACATATTATGATTGTGAACAGATGGCGGACCCTTTTGACTTTGGTCTCAGCATTGGCGGCGGCGTTCAATTCTACGGCTTTTATATCGGCGTATTTTATGACTATGGCTTAGCCAATATCTACTCTACAACAAACAGCGATACAGGTGGAAACAAAAGGGTAATTTCTAATCGCTCAATGGGTTTTGACTTTGGTTATTTCTTCTGAAAAAATTTTTTCTATATTGCTCCGATAATGGAGTTTATTATATGAGAAAAAGTCTTGTTTCGGCAACTGTAGTCGCGTGTTCGGTTCTTTTCTTCGCTTGCGAAGAAGATGCTATCCCGGTTCCCTTGCCGCCACCGCCACCCGCCGCACAAGTTACAGACAGTTCCGAACCGCCGCCGCCAAGCGATAACACAGCAAGTGCCGCTATTCCCGATACCGAGCCATTTGCCGCCGAAGAGGTTAGCCAGTTAAATGCCGGCAGATATACCATTCAAATAGTGCTTTACCCAAGCGAATTTTCCGCAAAACAATTGGTTAAAAAAATGGAGGAAAACGGAATTCGTGCGTATTATGCAAAGGTTAGAAATCCCGATAGCCTATATGGCACTTATTATAGGGTCCGGATAGGTTATTTTAATGAGATATCGACAGCTAATGAATTTGCGAGAACTAAGCTGGAACCGCTTGGCTACTCATGGTGGGTGGATAACCCTAGAAACGATACTGTGCCTAAACCCGGTACACCAAGCATATCTACGGCAGAACCTCTCGATCCTGAGTTGGAAAGAATAAAGCGGGAATACAAGGAATTTGCTAAAGCCGCAGAGGCTTCGTCTGCTGCGCCGGCTCCCCCACCTCCTCCACCTGTAGAAGCACCGCCGCCCCCTTCGCCGCCACCACCTCCACCTCCTCCACCGGAGACATCTGTAAAAGTTCCACCTCCGCCGCCGCCCCCTGTAAAAGCAGCCGTTCAAGAAGTGAGCAGAGAGGAGATGGAAATAGACAGCCGCGGCAAAGTTAAAAAAGTGAAAAAAGTGAAGAAACAATGAGAATCATTATTTGCTAAAGTATTCACGAATGTCTTTTCCTAAAAATTGCTGTTTGGCGTTTTTAGCTAGGTTTTCCAAATTGCTGAATCTGAGCGGACTGTCAAATATATATTCCCTCAAATGGTGAACAGCCATCCGCCTTTCGTATCTGAGCGGCTGGTTGTACCATGCGGTGTGTATGCCGGCATCCGTTATGTATTCCAAACTTGAATTTGCTTTATACACCCAGAAAGTGTCGGCTTTTATCGTGTGAGACCATTTTATGTAAAGAGAATCGTCTTTTGCCATGCCATAGCGAATGCCGGCTTTGTAAAAACCCTGAGGAATTTCGCCATTCACAAGAATACCCGCACCCGGCAGCTCTTGCGCAAAAGCTGCACAGACTAAAAACGGCATACATAGCAAAAATTTACTCAGCATCCTCCTCCCCCGAGGAACCCTGAAACACTTCAATCTCTTTTTTGTGATCGCGGATTTTCTTTTCAATCTCTTTGGAAACTTCTGCGTTATCTTTTAGGTATTGAAGGGCATTGGGGCGGCCCTGGCCTATCCTCTCGCCGTTGTAAGAGAACCATGAACCGCTTTTTTGGATGAATTCCAAGTCAACAGCCAAGTCTAGTATGGAGGCTTCCCTTGATATTCCCTGCCCGTAAAGAATATCAAATTCGCACTGAGTAAAAGGCGGTGCCACCTTGTTCTTCACAACCTTAACCCTGGTGCGGTTGCCAACGGAATTTTCGCCTTCTTTTATCGTGTTCACGCGGCGAATATCCAAGCGCTGGGTTGCGTAGAACTTGAGCGCATTGCCGCCTGTTGTTGTTTCCGGATTGCCGAACATAACGCCTATTTTCATGCGGAGTTGGTTGATAAAAATCAAAGCCGTGTTTGACTTATTCAATAGTCCCGTTAATTTACGGAGAGCTTGGCTCATAAGCCTTGCTTGCAAACCCATGTGGCTATCGCCCATTTCGCCGTTTATTTCCGCTTGGGGAACAAGGGCTGCAACGGAATCTATCACTATAAGGTCTATGGCGCCGGAACGCACTAAGGTTTCGCATATATCAAGGGCTTGCTCGCCGGTATCCGGCTGGGAAACCAGCAGAGAGTCTATATCAACTCCGAGCTTGCGGGCGTAGCTCGCGTCAAAGGCGTGTTCGGCATCTATAAACGCTGCTACTCCGCCTGCTTTTTGGGCCTCTGCAATGCAGTGCAGAGTGAGCGTGGTTTTGCCGGAAGATTCCGGTCCGTAGATTTCGATCACTCTCCCTCTTGGAATACCGCCAACCCCAAGGGCTATATCCAATTGAATACAGCCTGTTGATATTACAGGTATTTCTGCGACAGGTTCCTTGCCGAGAGTCATAATTGCGCCCTTACCGTGGCTCTTTTCTATTTGCGCCACAGCAGCTTCCACCGCTTTTGCCTTTTCCGGGGAGAGTGTACTTTTCTCCTTATTCACTGCTTTTTTAGACATACTGCCTTCCTTTTTGATTTTGTTAATCTAAATATAGTAAAAAAACACTGAACAAAAAAGCAGTAGTTGCATTTTGCAAACATATGTTGACACTTTTCTCTCATCTCGCTTGCGGCGGTTGTTGCAGCAGAGTATTTGCGCCCTTTATAGCCACGTCTTCGTGCCATAAAAGCCAAGATTTTCGGGAGAGTCCGGCTGAATAGCCGCCAAGCGTTCCGTTTGCGGCTATAATTCTGTGGCATGGTATTAAAATCGGAATGGGATTTTGCCCGCAAATCCTTGCGCATGCTCTAACGGAGCTAGGCTTGTCGGCTAAAAGCGCAAGCTCCGAATAGCTTATGCTTGCAATCGGATAGGTGTTTGGCAAGGAATAAATCACACCCCAAACTTTTTTTTGAAAACCAGTGCCTTCCAAATCTAAAAGTATTTTTGAGCGGAGCTGGTCAAATGCTCCCCACTGCTTGGCAAAATAACTGTTGAGAGCGGAAACACAAAGAGTCAAATAGTTCCTCGTGTTTTCATTTTTAAAACCTTCCGGCATAGTACCTTCGGACGTTTGCTCTTGCGATAAAAATTCTATTGTGCGCAGTCCCCTTTCGGAAGCCTCTATACGCAAAACCCCTATTGGAGAAATATAATCCAAAAGAACCTCTTATTGCACCGCATCCGACAAGCTGAACATCGGCATATACATTGCTACCAATATAAAACCTATGAATCCACCCAAGAATACTATGATTAGCGGCTCTATCATAGACGTTAGAGTATCAACTGCGGCATCAACTTCTTCATCAAAAAAATCCGCAACCTTAATCAGCATGTTGCCAAGCCCGCCGGTTCTTTCACCGACTGCGGTCATTTGAATTACCATTGGCGGGAAAATTTTTGTTTCGGTCATCGGGTCTGCTATGGGTTTTCCACCGGAAATTGAACGCTGTATGTACATTATGGACTGTTCAACTTTGGTATTGCCCGACGTTTTAGCGGTTACAACTAAAGCGTCTGTAATTGCGACACCTGCGTTTAAAAGCGTACCAAGCGTACGTGAAAAGCGAGCTATGGTTGATTTGGTCAGCAAATCGCCAAAGAGCGGAGTCCTAAGCATAAAACCGTCAAATGCCAAACGGAATCTCGGAACTTTCAACATGTATCTGGCTCCAACCACAAATGCTATAAAAATAACTATCCAGATTAAAAAATTATCCCTGATAACATCGGACAAGCCCATAACCATCCTTGTGGGCCAAGGCAGCGCAATGCCGGCATCTTTAAATATGCTTGTGAATTGCGGAATAACAAAAGTGAGCATTATTACCACTACAATTATGGCTACAATAGCTATCATCGCAGGGTAGGTCATCGCCTTTTTTACTTTTCTCTTTAGCCTTTCGTTGGCTTCTTGGTATTCGGCAAGCCTCAGCAGAATGCCATCTAAAATACCGCCCGCTTCACCGGCTGCAACCATGTGAACATAAAGCTTGTCAAATACTTTCGGATGCAGGGCAAGGGCATCTGCAAGGGATGAGCCGCCGTTGATGGATTGCACAATTCTGTGTATAACGCCTTTGAGCGTTGGGTTTGCAGCCTGTTCTTCTAAGATTGTAAGCGATTGAATTATAGGCAAACCCGCATTGCTCATGGCGGAGAATTGCCTTGTGAATCTGGCAATTTCTTTTGATTTTATACCGGAGCCTATGGTTGGCAGTCTTATTTCGGTGGGTTTCTTTTTTAGGCTTTGAATGGTCAAATGCCTGCGGATGAGCATACTGCGAGCTTCTTCAATGTCTCTTGCTTCCAGTTGCCCGTCAAAACTCTGACCGGTGGTAGAAACGGCTTTGTATTTATAAGCTGGCATTTATGCGGCACTCCCTTTTCTCAACTCCCTTTCAAGCAGTAATTTCTCCAAATTCTCAGGATTAGACGACCTTCCCATGGCAACAAGGCGATCTATTTGCCTAGCCATAACCAAATCGGCAAGCTTCATGTTCATAGTATTCATTCCGAATTTTTGGCTGATTTCAATTATGGATTCCACTTGATGAACCTTATCGTCTCTAATCAAAGCGCGAATGGACGGCAAAACGTTCATAATCTCATATGCCATTACTCGTCCGCCGCCGAGCTTGGGTATAAGAGTTTGGCAAATAACGCCCTGAAGCACAAATGAGAGCTGCGTTCTGATGGTTTGCTGCTCGCCCTTGGGGAATGCATCTATTATGCGGTTTATAGTTTGAACGGTTGAATTTGTGTGCAAGGTTGCAAATGCCAAATGACCTGTTTCCGAAATGGTAAGGGCGGCACGCATTGTTTCCGTATCGCGCATTTCGCCTATGAGCACAACGTCCGGGTCTTGGCGCAGAGCCATTTTAAGTGCTTGGGCAAAACTGGAGGTATCGTTACCGACTTCGCGTTGGTTTACCATGCAGTTTTGATGGGTGTGCAGAAATTCTATAGGATCTTCTATGGTGATGATATGTTCGTGCCGCTCTTTGTTTATCTTGTCTATCATGGCGGCTAGGGTTGTTGATTTGCCGCTTCCCGTAGCCCCGGTTACAAGCACCAAACCGGATGGGCGTTTTGTGAAATCCGCCATGATTTTCGGCAATCCAAGCTCTTCAAAGGTTCTGATGCGAATTGGAATTACGCGAAGCGCAAGCCCTACGCAACCCCTTTGCAGGTAAGCATTGGCACGGAATCTGGCGAGGTTAGCTATGCCGAATGAAAAATCGCATTCCTTGTTCTGCTCAAAAGACTTGCGCTGAATCTCGTTCATAAGGCTATAAGCCATTCGCATTGTCTCTTGCGGAGCTAATTTTTCCTCGCCAATCGGCTGCAATTTGCCGTGTAAGCGAACCAATGGCGGGACTCCGACCGTGAAATGCAAATCCGAGCATTCCATTTTAACCATTTGGGTGAGCAGGTCTTGAACATTATAGGGCATTAAGAGAATATAGAAAACATTCCGCTCTTCTGTAGCCCGAATTTTTTGAACCTTGGGAATAGATGAAAATGCGGCTTCCTTCTATGCCGTAAAAGCGAGTTAGGGTGTAGAGTATGCGAAGCGAGCGTTGGAAGGCTGTTTCATACGCTACTGATTCGGAGATAAGTTTTTCCGAATAGCCAACGCAGTGAAGCTGCAATTTTGGGTTTGCCCTGAGCATTTCCGCCATTTGCGAAACAAAAATTTTATGAAGCGAATCGTTGGGGCTTGTGCGGGCTTCGGGATAATTGAACACAAAGTCAGCCTCTCTGTTCAGGAGAAAGTCCGGGAGCGGTTGGATTTGCAAACTATCGTTTTGGGGAGTAGGGAGTAGGGAGTAGGAAGTAGTGGAGTCCGGCAGTATAGGGGTCGGTGGCGGCGGGACGTCGGCTTCTACTATTATGTTGTGGCTTGTGTCGAGGGGTGGTTCGGTTGTGGGTTGAGAGTCGAGAGTTGAGAGTTCTTGGGGTTTGGGTTCAAATGAAAAGGAAAGTTTTACAATAGCGCCTACGCTCCAGGGGTGCCAAGATTTCCATGTGTTGTTCACTTTGACAATTGCGCCGTCCGAATTTTCTACTCTTTCGACAAGCGGTAATTTTCTGTCAAAACTTTTGTTTAGGGAATAATCTGCAAATACGCCTGCGAGCAGGGCAAAATTATCGTTTAATTTCAGTTTTACCCCGCCTTCCAAAGCGAGCATAACAGATGTTTTTGCAGAAGATATTTTGGTTTTATAAGAACTGTCTTTTTGCCTTCCGAAACCTTGGAAATGCGGTTCGTCAAAATCGGGATCAATCGTTAAATCGAACTGCGGGTAATAACCCTCTGTTTTCAAACCTTTGTAATTTATGTTCGCGCCGGCTTCCTGAATAAGGCCTATTTTCACGCCTGCGGCGGTATAGTATTTGTCATTGCTGTATTTCAGCATAATGGGAACCTGTAAAATTCTCCCGAATAATTCTTCTTTGTATTTATCTATTGAATACTTAAAAATAAGGGTATCGCCTTCATCGTCTATTACAAACGGATTTGCTCCGCTCTGTTCGCTTGTTTTTGTTTTCCACCGCCATGAGTACTCAACTCCTGCGGAAAATCCAAAGTTTTTAATGGGATAAACCGAAATCGCAAACCCCGGAACGCTGTTAAACGAAAGTTCGGAAGCTCCAAAGCCGTAATGTACATCTAATTCGTAAGAAGGTTGAGCAAAAAGCAGTGCCGGGAGAAAAGCGGCAAAGATAAGAATCGCATTATTTGTCTTCAATTATATAAACCCCCGCCGGAGTATTCTCGGTTTTAGAACCCTTCAGGTTATAAATTCTTGAACCGGTTTTTGCTGTTTTTCCGTTAATGCCAAGTACCTGTTTTGTGAGTGCGGGTTTTGCCGCTGCCAAAGGAACTTTAGGCTTTGGACTGCCTTCGCAGGTTGAAATTCTCATGCCATCTGTTGTGTGCATGAGAACTTTGTAAATATCTTTGGGGTCTAAAGTGTCTGCGCTGCCGGGGCCTGCCGAATAGAATTGCGCTTCGCCCACCGGATTTCCGTTTCGGAACCATTTGTAATCCGAAAATTCATAGCCGCCGTTTGTAAACGAATTGTTGTTTATGAATATAACGTTGTTCCATTTTTGCCCGGCTATGGCTTCAAAGGGAATCGGGGTTTCTATCAGCAGCGTATCGTCTTCTCGGTAAATTCCGTCTTTTGAAAACAACGTGTAAAACAAAGTATCCAACCCGGGTTTGCCAAAGTCAACGTCTTTCTCATAGAAATCAAAACCGTCTTTGATTCTTCCGGGATCATTTCCGTCTTTACCCCAATGAAGAATTATATCCTGTTCTATTACCGTTATTCGAACCTTTGTGCTTTTTACATTGCAAAGTTCTGTTCCCGCGACAAAATATTTTCGCAGTTTGCCGTTCAATGTGATGTCATTTGCAAACCCTGATTCTTCAAATGCAATGTTGTGGATAACAGTTGTCGCATTACCCCTTGTGACTGTGAAAGTTACGGAATCCTCCGCTCCGGTGTAGTTGCCGGTCGTCTCAAACCAAGCCTTGATAGTCCAGTTCCCCACTCTGTTTGGCCTGTATGTGAAAGAACCTTCGTCTCCTTTGTATTCAATGTGTATATCGGAAGATTGAATAAACGGACTTTTGTTGATGATATAATACGATTTGGGGTTTGAAAGTTCATAATCCGGCTGCGCTATTTGCAATACGCCGGTTGCCCGCGTTATATCTGCGGAACTTGTGAAGCTAAGGGGCTGCGGGCTTATATTGTAGTTTTTGTTTGTGAGCCAAGTAATGGTTCCGGTTACAGGAATTGATGTTCCTGCATTCGAAGAATTAAAATTTGCGACAGCCGAGTAATCGTTTGCAGAAATTCGGTCGTTGCCCAAAAGCGGGCTAAAAGAAAAATTCACTTCTGCGGTTGTTGTGGCATCATAAACTTTGTTTTTCGCTGTTGCAGATACGCTAACAGTTATATCGGCTTTGTTTATGGTGAGATTGCCGAGCGGAACAGTTGCGGCTCTGTAGCTGCCATTTTCGGCAATGGAAGCGGATATGGCATAAGTGCCTGCGTCTTTAGGCGGGGTGTTTTGCCCGTTGTATAAAACCGTTATGTTGTCGTCAAGCGGGCATTGATTTTCGGGTTTGGGGCTAACCGTTATAGGCGCAATGGCTTGGCTGGTATATGTCGGATTCGGAATAGTGTAACTCAGTAAATTTGCATTTGGCGTCATTAATCCGCCTGTCCATTTTGCGTAAAAATTTTTGTTGCCCAAATTATTTGCATTGGGAGTAAAAGACATCGCCGGCGAAGAAAGAGCTTCATTGTCTGCCCAGCCTTCAAATACAAAACCGCAACGATCCTGCATAGAGGGCAAAGGTATGGTGCCGCTTTCTATGTTGTAGCCGACGGTCATGGGTGGAATTATCGTTCCGCCATTGGGATGGTATGCTATTGTATAATTTATTATATCCCATTTGGCCGTAAGTGTTATGTTGCCGGTTACAGGAGTACTGAAATTGTATGCCGTTCCGACCGGTAGTTCCCATTGCACAAAATTGTACCCTGCACGTGTAGGGTTAGCCGGTTTGGTGACCGTAGTGTTGGAATCCACCGTTGCCGGACTTACAGAGGAACCGCCGGAGTTAAATGTAACCGTGTATGTTTTTATGTTCCACTTAGCCGTAAGCGCTATGTTGCCGGTTACAGGAGTGCTGAAATTATATGCAGTTCCGACCGGTAGTTCCCATTGAACAAAATCGTAGCCCATACGTGTTGGGTCGGTTGGCTTGGCAACCATAGAGCCGTGATTCACCGTTTGGTTTGCAACCGCTGTGCCTCCGCCGGAGTTAAATGTAACCGTATATGTATTTATATTCCATTTGGCAGTGAGCGTTATGTTGCTTGTCACAGGAGTGCTGAAATTGTATTCGGTTTCAATTGGCAGTTCCCATCGCACAAAAGTATGGCCTACGCGTGTAGGGTTAGCCGGTTTGGTGACTGTAGTGTTTGAATCCACCGTTGCCGGGCTTACAGCGGAACCTCCGTTGGAGTTAAATGTAACCGTATATGTTTTTATGTTCCACTTAGCCGTAAGCGTTATGTTGCCGGTCACAGGGGTGCTGAAATTGTATGCCGTTCCGACCGGTAGCTCCCATTGAACAAAATCGTAGCCTGTACGCGTGGGGTTAGCCGGTTTGGTGACCGTAGTGTTGTAATCCACCGTTGCCGGATTTACAGCCGAACCGCCGGAGGAGTTAAATGTAACCGTATATGTATTTATATTCCACTTAGCCGTAAGCGTTATGGGGCCGGTTACAGGAGTGCCGAAATTGTATGCTGTTCCGACCGGCAATTCCCATTGCGCAAAAGTGTAGCCTGTACGTGTTGGGTCGGGGCTGGGTTTGGCAGCCGTAGAGCCGTGATTCACCGTTTGCGGATTCACAGCCGAACCGCCGGAGGAGTTA
>LIUH01000064.1:27039-27232 GCA_001462225.1 Fibrobacteria bacterium GUT31
TGTATTTATGTTCCACTTAGCAGTAAGCGTTATGGGGCCGGTTACAGGAGTGCTGAAATTGTATGCTGTTCCGACCGGCAATTCCCATTGCACAAAAGTGTAGCCTGTACGCGTTGGGTCGGGGCTGGGTTTGGCAACCGTAGAGCCGTGATTTACCGTTGCCGGATTTACAGCCGAACCGCCGGAGGAGTTA
>LIUH01000064.1:27408-51705 GCA_001462225.1 Fibrobacteria bacterium GUT31
TGTATTTATGTTCCACTTAGCAGTGAGCGTTATGTTGTCGGTTACAGGAGTGCTGAAATTGTATGCTGTTCCGACCGGCAGTTCCCATTGCGCAAAAGTGTAGCCTGTACGCGTTGGGTCAGGGCTGGGTTTGGTGGTGCTTGCCCCATGCAGAATACCGGTTTGCTGCGGAACGCTGGAACCTCCGGCAGAATTATAAGAAACGGTGTATGTCCTAGGTTGCAGAGTGAGAGTTATAGTTTTTTCAATACCGCAATTTCTGACTATATATGTGATATTTTGCAATGTATTTCCGCCAAGAGCTTCCATGCTGGTAGGCGGGCTGAAAGGGGATTTGTCACTCATAACGACTCGTCCGGTACCGGGAATATCCCTCCACCATACAATGCTTTCGCCTTCGGGTTCAACTGAAAATTCCAAATCCTCCCCTATCATTATGCTATAGCTAACACTTGAGTTGCTGCCCAATGATGCTCCATTTGCAAAAATTTGAAAATCCGGACATTGCGCCCTTGCCATGGAAAGGGCAGCAAATAAAAAACACACTGCAATGCGCAGTTTTTGCATATACTAAGGATAATATAGTAAACGCCCGCTAGCGGCGGTGTTTTTTACGGTTTTGCAAGGGAATGATACAACCCCAGCGATAATGCTACACTCGCGTTATAGGAATGAGCTTCAGGGGACATGGGGATTTTTAGCACGGAATCGCAGAATTTTCTTATAAAGGGCGGGAGTCCCCTGTCTTCACCGCCTATTGCCATAACCAAGTGCTTTGAAAATTTAAAGTCTATTATGGAGGTCTCGGATTTTCCATCCAAGCCTATTATCTGATAGCCCGCTTCTTTAAGCTCTTGTATGGCAAATTCAAGGTTGCCGGGGCGGCAAATATCCATTTTTTCCAATGCCCCCGCGGAACTTCGCTCCACGGTTGGGGTAAGCCCGCAAGAACCTTTTGAGGGTAACAGCATAAGCCTAACGTCCAATGCAAGCGACGAGCGAATGCAAGCACCCAGATTGTGAGGATCTTCTAAATTTACCGCTACCACAACCCTGCAAGGAATATCATTTTGCTTCGCTTCCAGCAAAATTTTTCGGGTATCGTTCCAGGGCATAACAAGTTTTTCGTGGCAAAGAGCAACTACTCCGTTATGCCTTTTGGTAATATTGTCTAAAAATTTTTCCTCTACCTGTTGAACATGAACATTCACCTGTTGGGCGAGTTTTTGCAATTCATACAACTTTGAGTTTCCGCTTTTCAGCTTGAACAGCACGCGATGGACCAAACCCGGCTTTTTTCTCAAAAGCTCCTCAACATCCCTTATTCCGCCTATCGCCCGCTGCTGCCTTGATAATTCTTCTTGCCCGTTATTCATCACTTCTTTCCTATCATAGAGAAAAATTCCGCTCTTGTGGTTGCGTTGCTTTTAAATGTGCCTATGAGTTTGCTTGTGAACATCACAGAGCCCGTTTTTTTTACGCCTCTTATCGTCATGCAAGAGTGAACGCATTCAAGCACTACGCCTACGCCCTGTGGTTCAAGGGATTTGTGTATGAGTTCCGCTATTTGAGTGGTTAGGCGTTCCTGTACTTGCGGGCGTCTCGCATAAAAATCAACGGCACGTGCTAATTTGGAAAGCCCTACTATGCGGTTCCCCGGTACATAAGCCAAGTGGGCTACTCCGGAAAAAGGCAAAAAGTGATGCTCGCAAATGCTTGTCACCGGAATGTCTTTTAAAAGAATCATCTCATCGTATTTTTCAACGAATTGCGTGGCTAAAATGTCTTCTTCATTTTCTTTGTTATCTAAGCCTCGCAAAAGATCCGAATACATTTTTGCTACACGTGCAGGCGTTTTTTGCAAACCATCCCTTGAAGGGTTTTCCCCCAAGCCTTCTAAAATAAGACGAAAGCCATCTTCAATTTTCTTTAAATCCATGAGGGCAATGTAGAAAATGGCACACACACCACCCCGTAGAGACGAATAATTACCCGTCTCTACAACGTCGTTTCATAACGTATTATCGGGGTTCAGACAAAAAGTTTAGCGTATATACTAAACTTTTCTATATTTATCTAAAAGTTTAGCGTGTGGGCAAAACAATGGAAAATGAAGTTATATTCAGAAAATGCTATTCCGATAAAATAAAACCTTTTATCGGGAAGCAGATAATAAAGGTTCTCACCGGTCAAAGGCGGGTTGGCAAGAGTTATGTTTTAAAACAAACCATAAAACATATAAAACGGGTTGACAAAGGCGCAAATGTAATTTATATTGACAAGGAAGATTTAGCATTTGACGGCATAAAAACGGCAGATGGCTTATACGAATACGTAAAAGACAAAACATCTGAAAAAGTCAAAAATTATGTTTTTATAGATGAAATTCAAGAGATAAGGGAATTTGAAAAAGCGATGCGCAGTTTGCTTAAAAACTCAATTTACGATTTATACTGCACAGGCAGCAATGCAAATTTTTTATCCGGCGAACTCTCAACCTTTTTGAGCGGCAGATACATAGAAATTCCGGTGCATAGTTTGTCATTTACGGAATTCTGCGAATTTCACAATTTGCAAAACGATAAAAATTCTCTTATGAAATACCTCAGATATGGAGGAATGCCTTATTTAAGGCACTTGAAGCTTGAAGATGAAACCGCTTTTCAGTACTTAAAAGGAGTTTACAGCACGGTTATATATAAAGATGTAATTGCAAAAAACGATATTCGCAATACCGCATTTTTGGAAAATTTGGTTTTATTTTTGGCAGACAATACGGGGCAGTTGTTTTCTGCAAAAAAAATAAGCGATTACTTGAAATCCCAGAAAATCAGCATAGCCGCCTCACAGGTTATAAATTATCTCAATCATTTGGTCAATGCTTTCTTTATACACAAAGTTAAGCGGGAGTCCATTATTGGCAAAAGAGTATTTGAAGTGGGTGAAAAATTTTACTTTGAAGATATTGGTCTAAGAAATGCAATATTCGGATACAGGCAAACGGATATAAGCAAAATAATGGAGAACGTTGTTTACAACCATTTGCTTTATTGCGGCTATGAAGTTACGGTAGGCAACGATGGCAATAGGGAAGTGGATTTTATCGCAAAGAGAAAGGGTGAAAAAATATATGTGCAGGTTTGTTATTTGTTGCACGATGAAAAAACCATAGAGCGGGAGTTCGGCAATTTGGAAAAGATAAAAGACAACTATCCGAAAATCGTTGTCTCTATGGATGAATTCACCGGAAATTCAAGGAACGGAATAAAACACTTAAATATGGCACGCTTTTTGCTTTACAGCAAGTATGATATACCGCAATAATGATATTCCTGTTCGGGTGGGCGATGTTGCTAAAATGCTGCAAGTGGCGACCCATACGCTTCGTTTTTGGGAAAAAGAGTTCGATTTTTACCTAAAACCGAGCCGCACCACCGGGCTGCAGAGGCTCTATAACACAGATTCCATAGACCGCCTTAAACAAATACACCACTACCTTAAGGAAGAAGGTTATTCCATAGCAGGGGCTAAGAGAATTTTACTACATTCTCCCATAACATGGCAAAAAGCACCGTAAATGTGCAAAAGACTCTTGTAATTGCAGAAAAACCGAGCGTAGCGAACGATTTGGCTAAGGCACTCGGCGGTAAATTTCAAAAGGAAAAAGCTTATTTGGAAAGCGAAAACACAATAATATCGTGGGCGCTTGGGCATTTAGTCGGCATAGCAGACCCAAAAGACATAAGCGAGCAGTATAAAACATGGAATATGGCGACCCTTCCCATAATCCCCAAAGAATTTAAATTAACCGCCTTGCCTGATACCAAAGGTCATTTGGCTGCCCTAGGCAGGCTAATCCGCCGCAAAGATATTGACACAATAATAAACGCATGTGATGCAGGGCGCGAAGGAGAGCTTATATTTCATTATATACTGGAGCACGAGCAGGGTAAAACAGGGCTTTCCGGCAAAACCATAAAAAGGCTTTGGATGCAAAGCATGACCCAAGCGGCGATAAAAGACGCATTTGAGCATTTGCGCTCTAATGCGGAGATGAAAAACCTGCAAGAGGCGGCTCTCTCCCGTTCCGAAGCGGACTGGCTCGTTGGCATAAATGGCTCGCGCGGGCTAACGGCATACAACAGCAGATTCGGGGGCTTTCAACTGACCCCTTGCGGCAGGGTTCAAACGCCAACGCTTGCCTTGATTGTAAAAAGGGAGGAAAGCCGAATGGCATTTGTTCCCCAGACTTTTTGGACATTGGCGGCGAAATTTCAGGATAAAGAGGAATTTTATTTTGGAAAATGGACGGATAAAAAGGAGAATTCCGCAAAAATTTGGAAAAAGGAAGATGCCGAGGTTATTTTAAGAAAATGCGAAGGAAAACGAGGAAGCGTTGAGGAAGAATCCAAGTTGCTTTCCCAAAGGTGCCCGCCTCTTTACGATTTGACTTTCTTGCAAAGGGATGCGAACAGCCGTTTTGGATTTTCTGCAAAAACAACCCTGCAAATAGCTCAGGCTCTTTATGAGCGGCACAAGCTCGCTACATATCCCAGAACCGATAGCAAATTTTTGCCGGACGACTATGTTGCCACCGTAAAAAGGACTATGGGAGCTTTAACCGGAGGCATTGCAAAACACGCGGAATTTGCATTGAAAAACAATTATGTGCATAAGGACCCGCGAATTTTCAACACCGCCAAGGTGAGCGACCACCACGCCATAATCCCAACCGGCAATACCCCCGGTGCTTTGAGCGAGGCGGAGCGTAAAATTTTCGATTTGATATGCCAAAGATTTGTTGCGGTTTTTTATCCGTCTGCGGAGTATTTGCACACGATGCGCACCACCACGGTTGAAGAGGAAACCTTTGTTTCCGAGGGCAAAATCCTAAAAAATCCGGGCTGGAAGGCGGTTTACGGCAAAAGCGAAGAAGAGGAAGATATCATACCCAAACTATCTTCGCCAAATGCAGAGCCGCTTGCGGTAGCAATTGAAATGACGGAAGACGCTACAAAACCCCCGGCGCGTTATACGGAAAGCTCGCTCCTCTCCGCTATGGAAGGTGCCGGCAAGTTGATAGAAGACGAAGATCTGCGCGATGCGATGAAGGAGCGCGGGCTGGGAACTCCGGCTACAAGGGCTGCCACAATAGAAAAGCTGATTTCCGATAAGTATTTAACGAGGGAAGGCAAAGAGCTTTTGCCTACGGGAAAGGCTTTTGACCTGATAAACATGGCTGTTTCCATGCAAATAGAAAACCTTACCAGCCCGGAGCTTACCGGTGAATGGGAATACCAGCTCGGTTTAATGGAAAAAGGCAAGGTTTCAAGAGGGGATTTTATGCGCGATATTGAGGGATTGACCTCTCAAATGGTGGATAAAATAAAGAATTTCAAAGAGAGCGATACCAAAATAGAAGCGGTTGCGGAGGCAGCCGGGGAGCAAATACACGAAACCGTTTCCAACTATGAAACGGACAGCGGAATTCGCATAAGAAAAATTTTAGGCGGCAGGCATATGTCCCTTGCAGAGGTTAAAGAACTTTTGGAAAATAAAAAACTGGGACCATTGAACGGTTTTCGCTCCAAGAAAGGCAAGGAGTTCAGCGCAGCTCTGATTTTGAATGAAAAGAATAAAATTGAATTTGTTTTTGAAGACCTATCCGCAGAAGAAAACTTGAATTTAAGCGAGAAAGTTCCGCTCGGAAATTCACCTGCTGACGGCTCTTTGGTCTATGAGACTTTAACGGCTTTTATTTCACAAAGTTTCGTTGAGGGCAAAGACACGGGGATTCGCATAAACAAGAGCATTTTGGGCAAAACTTTGAATGTCGGGCATGTTAAAGCTATGCTTTCCGGCGAAAAAACCGAGTTGATAAAAGGGTTCCGCTCTGCAAAAACCCACCGTCTTTTTGATGCATTCCTGAAAATGGACAAAAACGGGAAAATCAGCTTTGAATTCCCGCCTTCGCGAGGTAGGTCTTTTGCGAAAAAGAAGAGTAAAGCAAATGCCGGTTAACTCGCTTGCACTTACTATATTTCCTCCATGCTTTCTGATTATTTGCATATTTTACTGTCTTTAGCGGGCGGTATCGGAATTTTTCTTTTGGGAATGAAATTCCTCTCCGAAGGCTTGCAAACAGTTGCCGGAGATAAACTAAAAACTCTTATAGGCATGGCTACCAACAACAGAATATTCGGAGTTGGCATGGGGCTTTTTGTCACAGGCATAATACAATCAAGTTCCGTTACAACGGTTTTGGTGGTTAGCTTTGTTGACGGCGGCTTAATGACGCTTGCACAGGCGGTTGGCGTTATTATGGGTGCAAACATAGGAACTACCATAACCGGCTGGATTTTAACCATTAAAATTGACCAATACGGGCTTCCATTAGCAGGCATTGCCGCAATTATTTACATTTTTTCCAAAAAAGACACCATCAAATACATGGCCCTTGGCGCTTTGGGGCTTGGCTGCGTGTTTCTCGGCTTGCTGTTTATGAAAGATGCCATGGGCCCGGTTAAGGATTACCCGCAATTCGTAGCCATGTTCCACGCTTTTCAGGCAGATACCTATTTGGGGGTTTTGAAGTGCGCAGCGGTAGGTTGCATTCTGACGCTTATAGTCCAATCCAGCAGTGTTACCATCGGCATTACCATGGTGCTTGCAAGCCAAGGGCTTATAAATTTTCACACGGCGGCAGCTCTGGTTTTGGGTGAAAATGTGGGAACAACAATAACGGCTATTTTGGCGTCACTAGGGGCGAACAACAATGCACGCCGCACTGCGTATTTTCATTCTCTGTTCAATATAACAGGAGTATTTTACATAACGCTTTTGTTCACGCCCTTCATCCACCTTGTAGAATGGGGGCTTGGGACGTTTTTCGGTTTAAACGATTTGGAAAATCTCGGAAATATAAGTTTTGGCATAGCTGCTGTGCACTCAACTTTCAATATTTTCAATACGTTGGTATTTTTATTGCCGTGCAGGTTTATAGCTAGGCTTATGGAAAGCAACACCGCAACAAAAATCCTAACCAAATTGAAACTGCTTCGCAACGAGGCTAAACAGCCGCCGGAGATGGAGGCCCTGCTAACCATAATGGCACATAGCCCGAACAAGGATTCTTCTTATATTCGGTTTATAGAAATAGAGACCCGCATACAGAGGGTTTTGATCTATATGGGAAGGCAACTGAAAACCGGAATGTATAATTTGGGCTATTGCATTGAAAATTCCGAAAAAAATTCGCCGGAGATAAGCCAAATATTTGAGATGGAACAGAATTGCGATAAAATAAAAGCCAAGCTAATGGCTGTTTTAACGAGTTTTGTAGGGAGCGAGGAGACCGCAGTTTCATCTATCCAGCAGAGATTAGCCGCTTATGAAAGAATTTTTGACTATCTGGAGAGCACTTCCGACTACATGGCACAAGTGGCAAAACTGCGCCTAAGGGTTTTGGATAATAAAACGGATTTGCTGGATTACCAAAAACAGGATTTAATCAAATTGAACAGTCAAATTTCCGAGGCTTTTGGCATATTGTTTTCGGTTTTGGAAAATACCGCAAAATACAATCCGCAAATGGCGGAAAACCACGAAAAGAATTTCGCGGCGATAAAGGATTCCATCCGTTCAATAAGAACAGCGTTCTGGGAAGCCTCAAGCAAAAATGCAAGCGAGCCGATAGTAAACGATTCCTATTCCAACATGCTGAGTTCTTACCGCAAAATTCGCGACCACCTGCGAGGTGCCGGGAATGCGATATTCGGAATAGACAAGGATTAAGGTTTTGTTAAAAAATTTGGAATTTCGCCGGCAGTTTTGTATCCATTTCCTTTTTTAGACAAAAAATGCCATTCGTTGCCTATTGCCAGCACAATATGCAATGGGTGCACAATCCGCAAATATTTGTTCACCTGCGCCTCCAAACTCTGCAAATTCGCTTTACCGGCCTTGCATTCCGCTAAAAGCCAAGGTTCTCTCAAATTTGCGCTGCTTGGGTTCGCAACTATAATGTCCAATCGTCCCTTTTCGTTTGGAGCGAGTTGTGAAAGGGCGAATTCGGTTTTTATCAAGGATTCCGGCACATTTAATTTTTCAACCAGCCAGCTAACAAGGGTTTGCCTAACCAATTCCTCCGGGGTCTGTGCCACCGATTTTTCTCTTGTTATGTCGTAAAGCATTGGGTTAAAGCGGTTAATATAGTAAGTAATGATTAACTCAATGTTTGGGTTTGGGGTATGGGGTATAGGGTATGGAAAAATCTCAATTATTTGGCAAAATTATGCGTTTTATATCCGGTAATCCCTATACCCCAAACCCTATACCCTATACCCAAGCGACTAAATCAGCATTTACTTTACTATATTTCACGCAATGCCTGCTGCAAATAACAATGCAAATAATGCCCTTGCCAGCGCAATACGCGAGGTGTTCTCTTACATTTCGAGATTCAAAGGGCAATTGTTCATATTAAAAATAGAAGATTCGCTCCTAAACAACCCCGCTTTTCCTGTGCTTATAAAAGATATTGCATTGTTGCACAGCGTGGGCATAAAAATTTTGATAGTGCCGGGCACAAGGAACAGCATAGACCACCAGCTGGGTGCCTACGGACTGAAATCCGCTTTTAAAAACGGAATAAGATTGACTTCGGAAGAAGCTCTGCCTCTGGCGGAACAGGCTTCGCTCGGAGCAGCGCAGCACATACTCTCTCTCTTAACGGCAAACGGCATAAACGGCATTCAGGGAAATTGGGTGCAGGCACGGAGCCTTGGTGTTGTGGGTGGCGTTGATTATATGCGCACCGGGAAAATTGAACGCATTGAAAGAGGCATTATAGAGAAACTTTTGCAAGAGGGTTTTATCCCTATTTTGCCACCCATAGGTTGGAACAAATTGGGACATGCCTACAATATTTCCAGCACGGAACTCGCAACCGAGTTCAGCCACTATCTCTGCGTTGGCAAATTATTCTTTATAGGAGAAGAAGGGGGAATAAAAACCGAGCAAATTATACGCGGCAAACTCACAAAAAAACTTGAACTTTCCGACCGTGGCTTAATCTCCGCTCTGGATATTAACCAAGCTATGGAAATTCTGGAAATAAACAAGCAGCTTCCTTTTGCGCAGCGCGATTATTTGCAAAATGCCATAAAGGCTTGCCGCAATGGGGTAAAGAGGGTTCATTTGCTCTCCGGCATTGCACAGGGAAGCATTTTGCAAGAGGTGTTTTCCAGCCGTGGCAACGGAACCATGGTTTATGCGAATGAATATTGGAATTTACGCCCGGCGACTATTGAAGATATTCCGGATATGCTTCGCATTATGCAGAATTACGTTGAACGCAAACTGTTGATTTCCAGAAGTCAAGAGGATATTGAAGCAAAACTCGGAGATTATGTGGTATATGCGGTGGATAACGCTATTCACGGCTGCGGCGCATTGCACGCTTATGAAAACTCCTGCTTTGAAATTGCCGCTATTGCGGTTGGAGCGAATTACAGCGATGCCGGCATTGGCGAGGCGGTTGTAAATTTTCTGATAGAAAAAGCGAAAAAACAAAAAGCGAAAAAACTTTTTCTCCTTACAACTCAGGCCTCGGATTGGTTTTACACACTGGGCTTTAAAGACGGCACTGTTGACGATTTACCCAAATCAAAAAGGGAAAAATATAGCCGCAGCAGGAACTCAAAAATTATGGTGAGGGGGGTGTAAAACGGCACTCACTCTCCTGCCATCTCGTGAAAAATCTCTGCTACGTTTGCACCCTTGGATTTTCAGCGGTGCGGTTGATAAAGTTACCGATAATCCGAAAATCGGCGAAACGGTTAAGGTTTTGGATAGCAAAGGAAATTTTTTGGCCCATGCCGCGTATTCGCCGAATTCACAGATAAGGGCAAGGGTTTGGAGTTTTTGCGAAAGCGAAAAAATAGACAAGAATTTTTTAGCTCAAAGATTGAAGATATGTTTGGAAAACCGCAGGGCTATGGGTTTTGAGCCAAGCGAAACAAATGCGTTTCGTTTTGTAAATGCGGAAAATGATTTTTTGCCGGGTTGCATAATAGATTATTACGCCGGATATTTAAGCGTTCAATTGCTATCTGCCGGTTGGGAAATTTTCAGGGAAATTTTAGTTGAATGCTTAACGGAAATTTTTCCCGATTGCAAAGGAACTATAGAACGTTCGGATTCCGCGGTGCGAGCAAAAGAAGGCTTGGAAGCACAAATAAAAATTTTAGCCGGCTCCGTTCCGAAAGAAGCGATTATCATAGAGGAAAACGGATTGAAAATTCTGGTTGATTTGCACAACGGGCAGAAAACGGGCTACTATCTGGACCAAAGAAATGCGAGAAAAAGAATAGGAGAGCTTGCAAAAAATAAAAGGGTTTTGAATTGTTTTTGCTACACGGGCGGTTTCGGTTTATTTGCGGCAAAGGGCGGTGCAAAGTCGGTTAGGCAAGTGGATGCTTCTGCATCTGTGCTTGAACTGGCTAAACAAAATGCCGAATTGAATAATTTTTCCTCTATTGAATATGCGCAGTCCGATGTATTCACCTATTTGCGCAAATGCAGAGACAAAGGCGAAACTTTTGATTTGCTCATTTTAGACCCGCCCAAATTTGCAGAGTCCGTAAGCCAAGTTGAAAAAGCAGCAAAGGGCTACAAAGACATAAACCTGCTCGCTATTAAGTTGCTCGCACCGGGCGGAATGCTCGCCACATTCAGTTGTTCCGGGCATATAAGCCCTGAATTATTTCAAAAAATAGTTGCGGATGCCGCAGTTGACGCAAAACGCCCCGTGCAAATTTTAGAGAATTTTCGGCAAGCACCCGACCATCCGGTACTTAGTTCCTTCCCCGAAGGGATGTACCTAAAAGGGTTGCTAGCGGTGCCATTTCCCTAGCATGGCTATGTGAAAGCTCACAGCTACGCCGATTACTATCAAAATTATGAAAACCGTTTTGCTCAAACTTGCAAAATAAAACGTTGAGCCAAGACCCGCCCACAAAAAGGATATGGAAATGAGTTTTTCCTTTAGCGGAATCGGAACATTGTTGAAATAATTATAAAGGTATTTGCCGAACACTTTATTTTTCATAAGCATATTATGCAACTTCTCCGAGCTGCGAGAAAACAAAAACGCCGCCAAAAGCAAAAACGGTGTTGTCGGTAAAACCGGGGTGACCACGCCTATGCTGCCAAGGATAATGCAAAGGATGCCGAGTGAAATATAGATGTATTTTTTCATTTTTCAAAATAACAAAAAACGTGATTTTCCAAAATCCAGTCCAGATTAGCTAAAATTTCCGGCAAAAGCAAAATATCTGCGGCTCGCAAACGCTCCGCTAAATTTTCTGCGGTGAAATTCCGCTCTATTTTCCCAGCCTCAGGCACATAGCTCAAATGCCAAGGTTCCTGTTGCACCCTGCCGATGCCGGGTAAAAAAACCCGCCTGAAATCAAAAGATTTTCCGCACTCAATTCGTTCATCCAACCATTTGTGAAATGCCCCGAACACGCCAAAGGACTCTTCCGGGGTTAGCTCTGCTTCATAGCCCTCCGGAACTGCGGCTGTGTCTATAACATCTATGTCCGTTCCCCATTCGTGCCTGCTGGTGCCCGGCAATGCACTCCAAAGCAAAATTGTTTTCATCAATTCCCAATCGGAAAGCTCGGATATGTTTACAACACTACCCTTTTCATCTAAAACTTTTCTTTTTCCCGAAACCTTTTCGTTCCAAATCAAAAGCTGCCGGTCAAAACTGCGGTAACCGCTTTCAATTTTCGGTTCAAAGCCGTATTGTTTTGCTTCTTCGCAAAAAATTTCAAAAGCGTTTAGTGTTTTGGATTTTAGCATTAATTGGGAATTGGAATTAAGGAGAGTTTTGGAGCGGTTTTGCCCTCTGCCACGCGCATCGTTTCTTTTAGAGCCGTGCGGAGCGATAAATTTTCACCTGCGTTTTCCCATTGGTTGTTTTTGGAATTCAGCCACAAAACCGTTTCGCCGTTTTGACTGATAAAAATAGAGGCTATTGTTCCATAGCGAAAGAATTTACCGGCAATAGCTTTGCCGTCCAGCTCTAAATTTCCGTTCCAGGTTTCCGCTGTATAACCGAGACGAACTCTTTCCAGCATAACTTCCCAAGCTCTGCCAAAGGCGGCCTCCGAACTTATTACGGATTTTTTGAGCTGCGAGGAGATTTCACGTAAAGTTTCTGCCGCCTCGTTGTTCTTATACGGAAACCCCTTCTCAATGAACAGAGCCAAGGAATCTATGGTTTTTGCCAAATCCTCGCCATACTTCACTTTGCGGTTTTCATAGTAGCGGGCCGAGCTTAGTGCCTTTTGCCTCGCTCCCTTTAGCTTTTCTATTTCCGCTTTTAGTGAATCTATTTGCCCTGCCAATTCCTTTTCTTGTGCCTCTAAAAGGGTAGTTTTTTGCTTTGCGTTTTCCACAAAAGTGCTGTGCCTCTTCGCCTCTGCCTGGGTCAAATTCTTTTCCCTTTCCGTTTCCGCATTCACGGTTTTTATATTACGGCGAATTTCCGAAACACTCTCCTGTGCAAAGGGGATGCTTGCGGCAAAGAAAAGGAGCAATAAGAGAAAACGCATAGGAGGAAAATAGAAAATTATTGCGTTAATACCCTGCAACTGTAGGAATCGTAAATAAATTTTCTGTCCAAAGTGGAGTAAATTCTGTTGTAAAGAAAATGATGAATCACCCTGTCTCTGAAATCCGCAGCTATGATTTCACGCTTTAAAGGCGGCTCGTTAATAAAGCATATCCCCGGCCTGAGTTCATAAGTCCGGGTTTCAAGTTTCGTTCGAATTTCAGTTGGTTTATTGTGTTTCGCTTGTGCTTTCGAGCGTCTAAGTAGGCTTTGTGCAGTTCTAATAAAATAGGGGACGCCGGTTTCCCGGCTATCCCCAAACAGTCCTGGAGGCAACGAACTGAGAACAAGTTGGACTTATTGTTGTTGTTCCTGTTCACATTGCTGTTGTTGTAGTTCATGTTCCGGTTCCAAGCGTTGTTGCTATTGTTCTCCGTGGCACTCCACCAGTTGCCGTTGTTGCCGACATTGTTGAAATTGCCATCCGAGTTGCCGTTGCCGCCCGGGAGAGCCGAAACATAAGCGGAAGCTTTTTGCAAACCGGCAAGAGGTTCTGAAAGAAAATCTCACCGGTCATTCCTATTGCTCGCCGGTTGCCCGGTTGTGAGCGTTCCGCTGGACTGTTTTTGGGTCGCTCCTGCAATCCTGGTGTTGGCATTGCAGAATTCCGCCCTAAGCAAATTTAGCAAAGTTTCTATTTGATTGTTCAGAAACCCCCATTGTTTTATGCCGATTTGGAGCAAATCTTTCAACAATCTGATATCTATGCGGAGTTTGTGGACTTTTGCGGCGCAGTCCGTTATCTCGGATTTTGCCTGTGACAGCCCCACATTGTTCGCCATCAAATGCAGGGTTTCCACTATATCCTCGGCACGCTCCCTAACCTTGGCTCCGAGTTCGTAGCGGAATTCCCTGGGCATTTTCACCGTTGCCCTGTGGATGTGCAAACACAAGTCGTAGGCGGTTTTGTAGGCGGGCAAAATGCTGTCCTTTGAGTTTTTTATGGACGGCAGCTCAGGTTCAGAAGGCTTGGGTTTCTTTTTGACTATTCCCGCCCACCATTCTTCGTAGCCGGTTGTTTGGGGAACGCCGCTGATTATTATGTGGTCTGCGGATTTCTGCTCAAAGCCAAAGCCTTTGTCCGTGGCTGCTTTTTGGATTGCGGTGAGTGCCGAGGACGGGAAGCCGAGCCAAGCGACTTCTTGGGAAACCTTCTGGACAAACCTTTTGTGAACCTGGTAGCTTTTTATGTGCGCGGCAAACAGAAATGCGCTCCTGTTCCACGCCTGCCAGAACAGGCGGTCGCGGACGAGGTTGATGCGGTTTTCGCCGCTCTCTTCTATTGCAAGTATGTTTTCCGTCTTCATAAAAAAATCATCCAAAAAAAAAATCCCCTATCTACGCCCCAACGCTAAGCCATAGATAAACGCTCACAGCCGCGGGTTGCGCCGCTTGCCAAGGCTAGCGGCGGCGCTTCGCGCTAGTCCTGGAGGCAACGAACTGAGAACAAGCTGGACTTACTGTTGAGGTTCCTGTTCACACTGCTGCCGTAGTACATGTTCCGGAGCCAAGCGTCGTAGCTATAGTACTCCGTGGCACTCCACCAGTAGCCGTTGTAGCCGACACTGTGGAAATAGCCATCCGAGTTGCCGTTGCCGCCCGGGAGAGCCGAAAAGCCAAAAGCATCCTCGCCATAATCATAATACCAACCTGTTTCTGACTTCAATTTTGTTCCCGCACAAGAGGAGCAACCACTATAGCTTTCAACAAAATTCGTCAATGCTGTCCACTCTGCATCGCTGGGCAAATGCCAGCCTGTAGGGCAAACGCCATTAGCTGTTGACCAATCATACAAGCGACCGTATTGTGTGCAGTTGGCAGAGTTGTTGCCGTAGCAGGCGGAAGTGCCGCCGCCGGGGTTGTAATTCAAATTCTCCGCCATCCAAACTCGGCCATTTATATTCACAGTCCTGTAGGTTTGACCGCCGCAGTACAGTGAGTTACTATAAACGGACAGATTGGGACATCTAACGATAGAGCTAATACCGCAGGTGTTATCACTGCCGTAATTCGTTCCACCGTAATAATTGCAATCACTAACGCTCATATACTCGCAATCGCCATAGTAACGGCAATAGACATAAGAATTGGAAACGCCACCGCCATCCTTCCTGCCGTCAAACGGCGGAAGTTCATCCACATTCTCGCCGCCGCAACCCAAAATCGCTAAAGCGGAACACACAGAAAACAAAAGCTTCTTCATAGATTTACCCCTAAGTTAAAGCCAAGAGTGCGGTTGGAATAATATATAGGCATAGGCATATAATAACCACTATTTACACTATTTATATAGCTTGCATTCTCCGTCAAGCCATGGTCATAAAACATGCCTATGTAAAACATGCCTATATCAAAGCCAATGCCCGTGCTGATGCCTACATCAAGATCACCGCATTCAATATAATCCCCGCTCAGGCATATGCCCAAATACGGGCCTGCATTGAGCCGGAGCGCAGAAATCTTAAACGAAAGCAAAAAAGGTATTTCAATATTGTGCGAAGTCGCAACTGTGCCATAATTATCCTCCGCTCCTTTCTGGATATACATGACGCCGGGCTGGATATGGAACCAGCTGCTGGGAGCTATGTCAAGAACCAAACCCGCTTGGAAACCCGGAGTGGAATTGTATGAACCGCTTCCGCTGATATAAAAATAGTCATAAGTTGCGTACATATGCGAAAAGTTGAAGCCCGTCCTAATGCCCAGAGACACTATCTTCCTGTCCTTTTTGCCTCCGGAATCGTAATCGCCATCATCTTCATATTCTTCTTCATCCTCCGGCTCGTAAGGCTCATCAACTACGCACTCGTCATTGGCCGCCTTAGCCTCCAATTCATTTATGAGGTCATTCACATTAAGCCCGCCAATAATGCCGGGAAGCTTTTTAACATCCAGACTGCCGCCAGCCGCAGAAGCCGCATTCATAACATTCTGCAAAAATTTCTCCACAGGCTTGACATACTCCTCCGCGCCCGCAGGCAATCTCTTCTTGATGCCGTCAATCGTGCATTCCTTCATAAACGACACAGGCTCAGGAGCCGCGCCCTTCTTGCCAAAGGGAGACATCGCCAATGCCATGTCCTTGGCCAAGGTGCCGGAGCAGTCCTTCAGCTGAGGGAGGAAGCCGCTCTTGATTTTGGAAATAAGCTCGTTGATGTTCAGCTCGCTCTCGCACTCCTTCCCGGCTGCCGGGGCAGCGGCAACGGGAACGGGAGACGCAGGTGCCGCAGAAGACGCAGAAGGCGGGGGCGCTTGGGCCTGAGAACGGAAAAGCTGGCTGACCAGCTCGCTGGAAACCCTGGCGAGGTCATCAAGAGACTTCAGAGAACGGTCAAGCTGGGCAGTTCTGATTGCTTGGGAATCGGAGGTCTTTATTATGCGGGCAAGGATGGAATAGGCGCCAAACGCTTCGGTCATGTTCACAACGCAGGCATAATCAGCGCCGTATCGCTTGGCCGTCTGCGTTATTTGGGCGATGCCTTCCTCGTTGCTTTTCGAAAGCTCCCTGTAAAAGGCTTCCGAATCCCCTATCTCCGCATACTTGCCGCTTTGCGTGATTGCCGCAAGCAATTTGTTGCCGAATGACTTGTTCACGCCGGATTCGCTGGCGCCGAATACATAAACGGCTATTTTTCTGGGCTCGGGCGAAGCCGGAGTTTCGGCTTCCTCCTGCGCTAACGCGCTCATTGAAAAGCACGCAAAAACGAGGGCGAGAGCGTATTTCATGCTGCTCATGGCAAACTCCTTTGGTTGAGGGGGGGAAATTCTGGATTTATGCGCGGGAACGGTAGCGGTAAGTATATATATTTTTTTTGACGTATGTTCACTCTTGTGTCATTGCTTTGTAAAAAAGTGCTAGGCTTTGCCTGCACTACAAGCTCCTTTTGCCGAATTTCGGGTTTTATGCGCAATCATGGGCACAAATATAGAAAATTTTTCCGGGCATGTCAAGGCTTTGTTAGGAAATTTTTAACAGCCGCAGGCTGGCCCCTAAGGGGTGAACGCATCTAAATAACCGCAACCATATGCGAATTTTGTCGCACAGGGCGACCCTAAACATTGGGGCGACCGTGAAGGTCGCCCCTACCGTCACACCATAATACGGTTTACGGTCGATACGGTCAACCATATTATAACCAACGATGTAGGGGCAATCCCTTGCGGTTGCCCCTTTCTTTCGCCACAAAATTTGCCATATTTCGCCACAAAATCAGGGTAGGAAGCGGTAGAGACAAAATGTAGGGGCGTTGCGCGCAACGCCCAATATCTGCGATGAAATTAAGGTTTAGATTTTGGGAAAATCCCCAATATTTAGATGTGTTTGCCCTAGGTTTACCACGAAATATACAAGGGACAACAATGGCATTTTCTACATTACCCCTCATCAGCAATGAATTTTAAGAGGCACTATGTATAAACGGGTTTTAGTTGCTAACAGGGGGCTTATACAGGCAGCGTGTGTGAGGGCAATCAAAAATTTGGGCGCAGAAGCGGTAGCTCTTTGCGAAGAGGGGGATTTTAATCAGGTTGGAGTGCGCGAAGCAAGCCGAGCATATGTTATTAGCTCTAACAAAAAAAATTCTCCCTACCTGGATGTTGATTTGGTTGTGAAAACCGCCGTTGAATGCCAAGTGGATGCCGTTCACCCCGGCTACGGGTTTTTGGCTACAAGCTCGGAATTGAGCAAAAAATTGTCTGAACGCGGCATTGCTTTTATCTCCTCTGCTTTCTTGGCAAAGGGACGCAGCTTTGGCGAAGAAAAAAAAATATTAAACAACATTGCCATAAAAGCCGGCATAGCAGTATTGCCGCATAGCGCAGTCTTCGATGACATCGCAAAATTGACAAAAGAAGCCGAGAGTATAGGTTATCCGTTGATGGTAAAAGCTGTGGCAGCCTCCGGCGGAAGGTGCATTAGAGAAGCCAAAAGCACAGAAGAATTTCAAACCGCTATAGATAGCGTACTTCGCCAGTGCGAGCGCTTTGGCTACGAAAAGGCTATTTATCTGGAAAAGGCTTTAAGCCACCCGCATATAATATCTTTTCCCATTTTGCGAGATAAAAGCGGCAAGCATGTGATTTTCCCGGAAGTAGAGGGATCGGTTCAATTCCGCTTTCGCAAGTTATTGGTAGAAAGCCCAAGCCCGTATCTTTCAAAAGAGAACAGAGGGAAAATAATGTCCATGCTTCCGGCTTTGATGGACGGATTGGAAATTACCGGTTATGCAAATGCGGAGTTTTTTGTTTCCGGAAATGATATTTATCTTTTGGACGTTAAAGAGAGCATTCAACATTTTCACGGTGTTACAAATCTGCTCACCGGTATTGATATTTTGCGCGAACAGATAAGGCTGCATTCCGGCGAACCCCTGCTTTTGCAAAAAGAAAACATTAAAAACGAGGGTACTGTTATTGCCCTAAACATAGACGCCATGGATCCTTACAGCAAATTTTCGCCATCACCCGGAAAAATAGAGCGAATGTTTATTCCTTATGGCGATGGAATTGTAGTTCAAAGCCCATTTGTCTCCGGAGATACGGTTCCTTCTAATTACGAATCCGTTTTGGCAAAGATTATGGCGTATTCCGATACAAGGGAAAAGGCCATTTCCAATATGGAAAGCGCGCTTTCCGGTTTTCGCATAGAAGGCATAAGCACAACGCTTCCGTTTTTGCGCGGCGTGTTGAAGCATCCGGATTTTTTGAATCTGAAATGGACAGGTATGCACATGACCTACGAAAGCCGCATTCAGGAAGTTCTGGAAAATATTAATTCGCACGAAGAAGAAGAACAGGCGGCCCTTATAGCCGCTCTTGCCTTGAGTACCGATAGCAATGCATCTACCATCATGGCAAATGCCGAACACGGCGGCTTCTTGTGGGCAATGTTCAGGGGCAGTAGGAAATTGCAGTATTGATTTCTGCGCTATTAAATCTCCCGCTTGCCAAATCAAGGGCAGAAATTGAAGCGAGAATAAGCTCGCAAAAACATCTGCTCCTAACAGCCCCTACCGGCACGGGAAAATCCTCATTTTTGCCGTGGCTTTTAGCCGGCGAATGTGGGTGTATTTTAGTTTTGCAACCGAGGCAATTAGCCGCAAGAGAGTTAGCCAAATTTTTAGCAAGCTGCTACAAAGAACCCGTAGGCGAAACTGTAGGCTACAAATTCCGCTTTGAAAGCAAACTGAGCAAAAACACAAGAATCCTATTCCAAACCTACGGCAGTTTTTTGGCAGAAAAAACTCTCAACTATAAATTAAATTGGCTAATTTTCGACGAGTTCCACGAGCGAAGGGCAGAGATGGATTTGCTTTTGGCCGCAGCGATTGCCAAGGGGCAAAGGGTGGCTGTGCTTTCTGCCGAGTTGGAAAGAGAAGCTTTGGAAAATTATTTGGGCGTAAAGTGTTTGAAAATTGAGAACCCCGGTTTTCCTGTGGAAATAATTCGCCAAGAAGCTAAAGCCGGTGAATCACTCGCCGGTCAAGCAGAACGGGCTGTTAAGAGTATTTTGTACAATGAAGTTGGCGGAACAATTTTGGTTTTTTTGCCGGGCAAGGCGGAAATTGCAATGTGCAGGGAACGAGTGGCGGAGGCTCTCGGCAAAAATTCTCCGGAGCTTTTTTCTCTTTTCGGCGGGCAGTTAAAAGAAGAGCAGGAAAAAATTTTTGAGCCTAGCCCAAACACAAGGATCATTTTCACCACGAACATCGCCGAAACTTCGCTGACAATTCCCAATGTAAAAGCCGTTATAGATTCCGGTCTTGAGCGAATGGCTTTTGACGATTTTGCAACGGGGCTGAGAACCCTGCGGCTTTCCGGAATTGCTATGCAAAACGCTGTGCAGAGAACAGGCCGGGCCGGCAGAACACAAAAGGGCTTGTGTGTGCGTTTGTGGAGCGAGCGGGAAGAAGCTAATTTTGCACAAGCGATAAAGCCCGAAATTGAACGCATAAACCCGGCGAGATTTTTGCTTCAAAAAATTTTATTGGAAAATAATTTGGGAAAACAGATTTATCTGCTTGATAAAATTTCCGAGCAAAAGGAAAATGCCGCTTTGCAGGAACTTAGAGACCTCAATCTGATAGATAAAAATTCCATAACCGAGTTAGGCAAAAAAACTCTGCAAATCCCCGTGCAATCCTTGAACCTTGCCCGTTCTCTCGCTATGCAAAAAAATCTTTCAAAAACAATTTTAGCCATAGCCGTGATTTTGGAAAGCGAAAATAAAAGCGGAAATATTTTGCACTTGGCAGAGGATTTTTTAGAGAACAAAGGGAAGTGGCAACGTGAGGATAAGTTGCACTTTGAGCAGTTGGTTCGTTCGGTAGGGAGTGGGGAGTGGGGAGTGGGGAGTGGTTTGGAATTTTTGTTTTCTGCGTTTCCTAATGCTCTTGCTTTTAGGAGTGATGGGGAGCCGTCTTTTAAAACTAAAGACGGTATTTCTGTTTTTTGCCAGTCTAAGGAGAAGGCTATTTTGGTTCTCGGTTTGATGCGAGGGGAGAAAAAAACAACCGCAAGGCTTTATGCTCCGGTTCCTGAAGAGTATCTTGGAAATTCCAAGTCGCATTTGGAATTGCAGTGGCGGGCAAATCAAAAACAATTCATCGCTATGCGGGTCACTTCTTTTGGCAAAGAGGAATGTTCCGTGGAAGAGCGAAAAAAACTTGAAAACGAAACTGTGCCTGCATGGAAAACGCTGATGGAAAAAGAGGATTTCACAAGCCAGTGGCTAACAGAGGCGAATTTGACATTGCTCGCTAAGATGAAACTGGCTTCGCAGCTTTTCCCTGAGCATAATTTTCCGAAATTTGACGACGAAGATTTTTCCTTGATTATGGATGAATTTTGCAGCGGAATCTTTTTGCTGAGAGATTTAAGCGAAGAGCGGTATAAAGAAATTCTCGAAGATTATTTTGGGGCAGGCTGGCAGCAATGGCTGCATAAAACTTTTCCAAGTTCGTTAAAACTCCCAAACGGCAGGTTTGCAAAATATCTGTACAATTCGGATGCAACAGTGGAACTTTCCGCTAGGATAGGCGATTTTATGGGTATGCAAGGCGAGCATCTTATAGCGGAGGGACGCTTGCGGGTTCGTTTTGATATTTTAGCACCGAATTACCGCACCGCTCAAAAGACATGGAATTTAAGCGACTTTTGGCAAAACACCTATCCCCAAGTGAGAAAAGAACTCAGAGGCCGCTACCCTAGGCATCCTTGGCCGGAAGTGTTAAAGCCATAGCTACGCCATTTTCATAATAAGCCGCTTCGTTTATAAACGCCGGATAGCAGACTTTGCCCTGCCAAAGAATTTCCTTGCCGTCAAACCCCATAAATACCGGCATACCGGCTTTAAGTTTGCAAAAGTCCCGACCTTGCAGCGCGGGGTGTACCATAGCGGTTATATTGCCCTTAGCATCTCTTGGGTAATCTATGTTGCGTATTTCCGCAAAAACTTCGATTTTATTGCCGATTTTCGGCAAAATCCCGTTATTCCACGCTTCTACAAGCTCCAAAAAGCGAAAAACAATGCGTTCCACCTTGAAAAACAACTCCGCATTAAGAGTTCCGTGCGGCTGGGGACCCGCTTCTATGCAAATATCCCTCTTTGCCACTGTTCCAAGGTATGGGGATTCCTCCCGACTCTCCGGTTGCAGGTAAATGCGCACATCTTTGAATTCCGTTGCTATTACTTTGGAAATAGCCAGCAGTGCAGGGTCTTTGGAGCTTAAAATCAGGGTTATTCCCATATTGGCAGTGGTATTGTGAATGTCCAAAATCAAGTCCGGGGCAGTTTTAGTCCCTTTTTTTCCAAGCAAAAGGTTTATTTCCTTTGCCCTGGTTAGCTCCCCTGAGCTGTTTTTACGGCTTTTTAGCTCAGATAAGGCAAAACACCTATTCAAATCCCTATCTAAGTACCTGCGGCATAGAGCCGCAGCAGCAGGGTTGGCCAAAAGCCAATTGTGCTTTTTAGCCAAATAAACACCTGTAAGCTCATTTCCATGAGTTCCGCCGCAAATAATTATGTCTTTGATGGGCTGCATTTGATTGTGAAAAGTTAGAAATTTCTATATTTTGCACTGAGGAGTAGTTTTATGCTTCAGGTTCGGTTTCCGATAAGTTTTGCAGCGCTCGCCATGCTTGCGTTGCTAGGCTGCCTTGACTCTCCTAAACCCGAAACTCCGGCTCTGAGAAACGTTAAAGATTTGAGTTTTAAACGCATATGTGTTGTTCAAGGGAGTATTCACGAGCAGTACTTGAGCATAAAATATCCTAGAACCGCAAGGGTAAGCCATGAACAAATTGAAGATGTTTTCAAAGCGATAGAAACAGGGGCTTGCGATGGCAGCTTGATAGACAAGGGTCATGCAAACAGCAATTATTTGAGTTCCCATCAGAATATCGGTATTTTGCAAGACAGCGTTTTTGTAATGGATGTCGCTTTTGCCCTTCAGAAGGGCGACCCTAAGCTATTGGAACAGTTCAATAATTACCTGATGAAACTCAAAGTTTCCGGGGAGCTGGAGCAGATAATAAGCGATTGGAAAAGTGATCCGGACGGCATGCCGCTTCCCAAAAACGGCAATGGCTCAAAAGGGTTTTTGCGTGTAAGCACTTATGCGAGAGACAAACCCATAGCATTCTTTCGCGATGGGCAACCCGCCGGCTACAACATAGATATAGTATTTCGTTTCGCAGAAAAGATGAACTTGAAGGTGAGTGTAGTGAAAGCGGATTTTTCGTCCACGCCTATATCCATGATAGCTGCCGGCAAAGCGGATATTACAGCCGATAATATAGCCATTACCGAGAGCTTGGCAAAAGATGTGGCTTTTTCCATTCCTCACAAAAGCGAAACTTCGGTTGCAATAGCTATGCTGAACAACATACAAGAATCAAAAATCCACAACTTAACAATTCTGCATACCGGCAATCACAGCAGCGCAATATTTCCCAAAGACGGTTATGGAGGGCTTGCAGAGCGGGCAACATTCTTTAAACAAGTACGCTCTAACTACAGGAACGTGATACTTTTAGATGCCGGCAACCTGAACGGCGGAAATTTCGTCAGCAGGTATTACAATGCCATGCCGGACATAAAAGCATATAATGCAATGGGATACGACGCAACAGTGTTCGGCAATCATGAATTTGACAACCCGATATTCACGCTTAGATCGCAAATTGATTCCTCTGAATTCAAATGGTTAGGCGTAAATGTAAGGGACAATATCGGAAAAGGCGACCATATAGGCAAGCCATACACTATAAAAAACATAGACGGGCTTAGAATTGGCATCATAGGCGTTTCTTCTACAGGTATGAAAAATACTTCTACGTATGCAAGGCAGGTTCAGTGGATTAATGAAATTGCGGCTGTAAAACGAGTAGTAAGGCAGTTGAAGAATCTTCCTAAAAATGAAATGGCAAACATAATAGTTTTACTTGCGAATTTCGGCGATGCTCCGAGCAGCGGAGATTATGCATCTGCCGAAACTCTTGCGGATTCCATTCCGGAAGTTAATCTGATTGTGCAGTCAAATATACCGGAACGCTTGGGTTCTTTGAAAATAAGGAACAACATCCCGATTATCTCTGCCGGCGCAAACGGCAAAAGCGCCGGCTTGGCGCACATCACCGTTAGAAACGATTCCATTATATCTTTTGCATGGAATGCCATGCCTATAGAAACCGGGCTTTACAAACCGGATCCGGAGGTTTTAAGAATACTTACGGATTATGTAAGCGGCATTCCGGAAGATTTTGAAAACATTGTGATGACAACAACCGCAAAGTTCAACCAGTTAAGCGCTTCCAACGAATATTTGTCTTGCAAGCAAGAAACCGCGCTTGGCAATTTGATCAGCGATGCCATGAGTTGGCTCGGCAGAAGCCAAAAAGGTCAAGTGGATTTTGCTATGATAAACGGAAATGTTATACGGACCGGTTTGCCTATGGGAAACGTCACAAAAGGAGATTTAGCGGAAGCCCTGCCTTATGACAATACGCTAAAGATAGTATCTATGAACGGAACGGACGTTGCCAAACTGTTTGATTTTGTAGCGAGCATCCCTCCGGGAAATTCCGGTTTTCCGCAAGTTTCAAAAGAGGTGAGGTACAAAATAACCTATACCAGTGCCGGCGGCAAAACAACGGGAAAAATTTCCGATATAAGGATTAACAATAATCCTATAGACAGTTCAAAAATTTACAATATAGTCACAACAGACTTTTTGCTGGACGGCGGCGATAATTATGCGATTTTCAAAAATAACAAGGGAGTATATAATACTTCTATGCCTGTTAGAAACGTTGTTGCCGAATATGTAAAAACACTGGAAATGCCTATCGCTCCCACAACCGACGAGCGTATTAAAGTGATAGAGCTTCATTCGCTGGAAGACTCTCGGAAGAAGATTTAGAGAATAAATGCTTTCTTTAACTGTAAACAGGCACAACTGCGAGCAAAGGCTGGATCGTTTTTTACGCAAGGCTTTTCCTGCAGCGTCTCTATCGCTGATATTTGCCGTTATACGCAAAAAAAAAGTACGAGTAAACGCAGCGGTGGGAAAAGCCGCCCAAATGCTCCGTGAAAACGATGTGCTTAGGATATATGA
>LIUH01000065.1 GCA_001462225.1 Fibrobacteria bacterium GUT31
CAGAGCTTGCGTAGCAAGGTCTGGCGGTGGGTGTTATTTTGCAAAAGAGGGGCATTTATGGTAAATATAGAAAAAATTTGAGGGGTCGGCACGATTTTTGTGTTTTTTTGCTATTTTGTTGGGAAATTTGCCATATGATGCCATTTCCACGCCATAAAAATGCAAATATCGTAGCGAATGGTCTTAAAATTTCTATCTTCTACCCTGCCCTGAAGGGTGTTTTATGCTGGAATATTTAAAAGAAATTGACTGGATTGGCATTTCTAGCTTGGCCGGGTTGTCGCTTGCGGTTGTGGCTGGGCAAGTGCTTTTCTATATCTTAATTAAAAGACTGTTCAAAAAAATCATAAACCCTTTTATAATTAACAAAAGCAAACACAGTTTTAAGGGAATAAAATTTCGCAATTACATGTTGCTGACTCCGGCACGCCTGTTGCATATAGGCTTCTTTTTTTCCCGGCTGACGATGTATGCCCTTTTGCTCATTTCTCTTTACGTATCCGTAACCTTGTTATTTAGCATTTATCCGGGGACAAGGAGCTTTGCCACGGCTCTTTTTCATGGCTTGCTCAACCCGTTTCTATCCATTATACAAAGCGGTATTGCATATATCCCGAATTTGCTGCGTATAGTGGTGGTGGTGGTTATAACCCGTTATTTGGTAAAATTCGCAAAAATTGTGATGAAGGAAATAGAGGAAAAACGGCTCGTTATACACGGCTTTTACCCTGACTGGGCACCTGCGACTTTTAACCTGATTAGATTTTTGGCTTATGCCTTTATGATAATTATGATATTCCCTCTCTTGCCGGATTCCGAGAGTACGGCATTCAGAGGTGTTTCGGTATTTTTGGGTATTTTGCTTTCACTTGGCTCTACAACCGTTATATCCAACGTCATAGCCGGCCTGGTGCTCACATATATGCGTTCTTTTAAGCTGGACGATAGAGTTAAGGTTGGCGAAGTTATCGGCGATGTTGTGGAAAAAACTCCCTTTGCGATTCGCATACAGACGAGTAAAAAAGAAATCGTCACCGTTCCCAATAGCACTCTGCTATCTTCAAATGTTGTGAATTACAGCACATCGGGAGACGAAAAGCACGGAGTTATAATTTTCATGCCTGTTTCTGTTTGCTACAATGTTCCGTGGCGGCGTGCAGTTGAGCTTATAACCGATGCAGCCAAAAAAACCGAAGGCGTTTTGCACGACCCCGCCCCATTTGTTCTTATAAAAAATTTAGGAAACGATGCCTCCGATATGGAACTCAACGTTTACACAAACGAACCCGAAAATCAGCCTCGCATATTCTCGGAGTTAAACAAAAACATAAGGGATTTGTTCGAAGCAAACGGCATAAGCATGACGGTTCCCAAGTTGATTGATGTTGTCAACGGGAAAACGGATTGATCAACGCTTGATGAACCTCTGCTTCGCCGCTTCATCCGTTTGCTTTGCCTCTGCGCGTTTTTCCGCTAATTTAAATGCTGCCTTTTGCGAATCCCGCAAAACTTCCAGAGCTTTTTTATCCTGAGTTTTTTTTACAAGCTCCACTCTCGCCTTTTCCACTTCTTCCTTTTGCTTGTTTATTTCCGTATTTTTTGCGATTACCAGATCTTTTAGCCTTTGCGTATAGCTTATAAAATCCATAAACCGCTCGGCACTGCTCGTGTTTATGCCGCCTCTGCCGGCTACCATGCCTTGGTATTCATCCAGTAAATTCTGCCGCTCGTTTTCTAAAGTTGCAAGTTTTTGAACTTCCTTGCCAAGCGCTATCTCCGCGTTTCGCTCTAAAACTTCCCTGTGATTTAAAACAGAAGCCAGCGAAAATCTAAATCTCATTTCTCAATCTGCTTTGAAAAATCGTCCAGTTGCTTATTCAAAATATCCACCGCGGCAAGAGCTTCCGTATCCAATTGCTTCAACCTTTTTATTTCCTGCTTCGCCGATACCAATTCCGCAGCTATGTCTAACAGGGTTATTATCAGGGTATCCACTTTTTTCTCGTCATCGGGCTTATAACCGATTGTTTTTTCGTGCTGATTGTATTTTTCTTCCACGTAGGCAATAACAGCCTGCAAGACGTCTTCCGTTAAAGGCGTGCTTATATGTACAGGTGTACGTGCTATTTTTATTTGCCTGCGAATCTTATTGCTCAAGCATTGTCCTCTTTCATGTTAAATAGTCCTTGAAGTCCTTCACTGCTCTCTATGCCAAGCTCCTTATTCAAGGTTTCTATGGTTTGCAAAAGAGCATCTTCAGACTCTTGCAATTTTGCGTCCCTCTCGTTCAAAGCCTCTTGCAAGGAGCGTATCTCAGCCAAAAACCGCTCTTCGGAACCCCTCAGATGATCTATTATCTTGTCTTTTTCGCTTAAATTATCCTGCAAACTGGATACCAAAGCTTCCAAATCGGCTTTTTCGGATTTTAAAATGCGAGCCTGCTCCAAAGTTTTCTCTATTTTGGCAGTCACCAGCTTCAATGTGTCTTGATTCATTTTTACCTCTCAAAAAGATGGTTCAGAGAAATGTAGAAAATAAGAATGTAATAAAAATATCAGTATTGTATTTTATAAGTATTTTCTTTGTAAAAAATCATTTTTTTTACGAAAATTAGCACTTTTTTTAAAATTCTTTCTTATATTTTCCTTTAAATTATGCGGGCTTCCACGCTGGAAAAAATTTTGTTCATAATTTTCGATTGCATGGCAAACGCCATGTGCATAGCCTTGTTTTTTCCGAAATATATGGAATTTGCAGCTATTGCCGTTTTAATATGGGTTTTGGTATTTCTGTGCGCAGGGCTTTATCGCCGCTGGCTTTTGGATTCCAGAACCGCGCATGTTTTGCATATTTTGAAAACCGTATGCGTTATCTATTGCTTTGCCGTAGCTGCCTTGTTTGGTGATTTATTTATACCTTTTATCTCGGGTAATACAGGGGGCAATACGCTAAACACCGGCGATTTTTTTTACGATGTTCAGCGCATAACAGGCTACTTTTTTTCCGTTTGGTTCTCGGTTAGCATTTTCAGGCTTTTAATTTGCAAAATTTTGAGATTTTTTTTAAACAAGGGCTGGGGAGCGGATTGTATTCTTTTGCTCGGTTGCACAAACGAAGCGCGGGAATATTCGCACCTATTCCAAAATAACCCGCAACTCGGGAAAAAAGCCATTGGCATTGTTGAAGAAACCGAAGGGCACATAAAAACTTTTGAGGGTTTGCAAATTTTAGGAACATACTCGGACTTGCCGAACCTCATTAAAAAAAATAATGTGCAAGCTATTGTGATTGCTCACCGCAATAGTTCCGAGAAAAAGATAAATGAAATATTGTATTGGGTGGCGCACTTGCCCGTACAGGTTTATTTGGTGCCGAGCTTGTGGGAATGCGCAAAGAACTTCAAAACATCCAACCAGCCAACGCTTGTTCACACCAAGGAATTGCAGGAACTTTTTGTGCTGAACATGCCTCCATGGCAGGCAACCGTGAAAAGGATTATGGATATAATCGTAGCTATATTTTTGCTGGTGATTACATTGCCTTTGCTTTTGATAACAGCCATTGCAATAAAGCTGGATTCCAAAGGTTCCGTTTTTTACAAGCAGCAGAGAATAGGTTTGTATTCAAGGCAATTTACTATTTACAAGCTCCGCTCTATGCGTAGCGATGCCGAAAGAAACGGACCTCAGTGGGCGAAAAAAAATGATAGCCGTATAACGCGAGTCGGCAAAATTATCCGCAAGTTCCGCATAGATGAAATTCCGCAGCTCCTATGCGTTTTAAAAGGAGACATGAGCATGGTTGGCCCTCGCCCCGAACGTGCTGTGTTTATAGAGAAACTCCGCAAAACAATTCCCTTTTACGCAAGCCGCCTTAAAATGAAACCCGGTTTAACAGGCTGGGCTCAAGTTCGCCATTATTATGATAACGATATTGAAGATGTTAAAATAAAACTGGGCTATGACATTTATTATTTGTCCAACGCCTCTATTCTTTTGGATATTCAAATTCTAATCAGGACAATTTACGTTGTTTTAACCGGAAAAGGGGCACAGTAAGGGAGTATATTTTTCTATTTTTCCGCCATGCACAAACAAAAAATATCCATATCTTCTCTAATGGACACTAGCGGTGTTGCTTTTGGAACAAGCGGAGCACGTGGGCTTGTCGATAATATGACAGATGAAGTTTGTTATGCTTACACCCTAGGCTTCTTGCAACACGTTTACGACTGTCCAAAGAAAAACGTAAAAAAAACTGTGGCCTTTGGCGGCGATTTGCGACCTAGCACCCCTCGCATAATTGCGGCTTGCATGGCAGCGGCAAAGAGCTTGGGATTTAAATGCGACTATCAAGGATTTTTGCCAAGCCCCGCGCTTGCACTTTACGGAATAAAAAATAAAATACCGAGCATTATGATAACAGGCAGCCACATACCCGATAATAGAAACGGCATAAAATTTTGCAGCAAACACGGCGAAATAACAAAAACGGATGAACTTGATATTCGCTCGCAATATGTGGAAATTCCCGATGTTGTAGAGATGGAAGCCTTGCCGAAATCTAACGGCAAAGCACTTAAAATGTACAAGGAATATGTTTTAAGTTTATTTCCGGAAAATTCCTTGCGGGGAACAAACATCGCATTTTACCAGCACTCCGCAGTCGGCAGAGACGTTGCGGTTGAAATTTTAACCGAGTTAGGAGCAAATGTCAAAGCCCTTGGGCGCAGCGAGAAATTTATCCCGGTGGACACGGAAGCCATTCGCAAGGAAGATACGGATTTCGCAAAACAAAATTGTTCGGGTAGCGATTTTTTTTGCATGGCAAGCACAGACGGAGATTCCGATAGGCCTCTCCTTTCCGATGAGAACGGAAATTGGTTCCGAGGCGATTCATTGGGCATTTTAGCGAGCAAAGCGCTGGGAATTCAGGCGGTGGCAATTCCCGTTAGTTGCAATACTGCCGCCGAAAAAAGCGGATTTTTCAGGCAGGTTTTACGAACAAAAATAGGAAGCCCTTTTGTGATTGAGGGAATAAAAAAATTGCAAGAGAAATACAAACCCGTTGCCGGCTACGAAGCCAACGGCGGTTTTATAACAGAGAATTTAACAACCAGAGATGCGCTTACCCCCATAATCGCAACCATTGTTGAAAGCAAAAAACAAAAACTGAAACTCTCGGAATTTTTTGCAAAGTTGCCGCAGAGATACACAGCGAGCGGTTTAGTGAAGGAATTTCCACCGGAGCTTGCGGATAAGAAACTTGCCGAATTGCAAGCCAGCGGATTTGATTTTCTAAAAAACGAATTCGCAAAAATTGCGGGAAAACCGGTTCTGGTAAATTCCACGGACGGCTACAGAATGGAATTTCAAAACGGCAACATAATCCACTTGCGCAAAAGCGGAAACGCACCGGAATTTCGCTGCTACACGGAGAGCAGAACATTGCTTGAAGCGGAACACTTAAATTATATATGCCTGAAAATTTTGGAGCGTTGGAAAATAACGGAAAACCTAACTCCGGAGCAACAAAAAATTTTGGAAAAGGATATAAATTCCCAAGACTGGAGGCTCCTAGCCGAACTAACCGGAATGGCTCATAAGCAACTTGCGGGCGAAACAAAGCAGGAAAAAGATTCCATAGAACCTGTGAATTTTGAAATGCTGCGCGATAACCCTAAGTTCAGCGAGTTTGAACAGCTTGGGAAGGAGATTCTGAAAAATGGGCAGGCGGCGGCATTTTTGTTAGCCGGCGGGCAGGGTTCCAGGCTGAATTTCAACGGACCAAAAGGCACATTCAAATTGGAAGCCCTTGGCAAATCCATTTTTCAAATACACGCAGAAAAACTCTTGGAATTGAAAAATCTTTACGGAAAAGACATCCCTTGGGTTATAATGACAAGCCCATTGAACAATAAAGAAACCAAGGAGTATTTTGAGCAGGCCGATTATTTTGGATTAGACAGGAAGAAAATCAAATTTGTCGAACAGGGCACTATTTGCGCAATAACTCCGAGCGGAGAACCTATTTTTGATAGTGACGGGCGTTTGGCACTCATTCCCGATGGAAACGGCGGTTGTTTCAGGGCACTTTCCGCAAGCGGAGCTTTGGAATGGCTGCAAGAGCAGAAAATAAAATTTGTCTTTTTGTACGGGGTTGATAACATTTTAGCCAAGCCTTGCGACCCTGTATTTATGGGAGCTTTTGCAGATTCAAAAACTGCGGCAGCTTCAAAGGTTGTGAAAAAGAAAAGCCCGGAAGAAAAAATGGGTGTATTTGCCTTGAAAAACGGTTTGCCCGCAGTTATAGAATACAGCGAAATTCCAAGTGAAAAAATTGCGGAATTTGACGGCGGAAACATAGTTGCGCATTTATTCACAATGAACTCCCTTAAAAAACTGGAAGACGAACCCCTGCCTTGGCATTTGGCTGTTAAGCGAGTTTGCGGCATAGACGGAGCCTTTAAGTTTGAGCAGTTTTTATTTGATGTTTTCCCCAAATTAGGTTCAATGTTCTTAGCGGGTGTTGCGCGGGAAGAGGAATTCGCTCCGATAAAAAATGCAACCGGCGAAGACTCACCGGAGAGCGCGGTGGAGATGTTTAAGAAGTTGAGAGTTGAGAATTGAGAGTTGATTTAGAGTTAGCAGTGCTTCTTTGGTTTCTTTTACATCATGCACACGCAGGATTTTTACGCCTTTTTGTGCGGCTATTATTCCGGAGATTAGGCTGGGGATTAGGCGGTTGCTGTTTTCCAAGCCCTTAATTTTGCCAATGTAGCTTTTTCTGGAGACTCCGAGCAAAACCGGGTATTTTGTTTGGCATAACTCGTTTATGTTTGCTATTAATGCAAGGTTTTCTTCTTGGGTTTTCCCAAAGCCTATGCCGGGGTCTATGAATATATTTTTGCAACCGTTTTTTTCCAAGAGTTCCGCACGTTTCAGCAAATAATTTTTCACATCCGCTACGGAAGAGGTGCCGCCGGCGTATTTCAGTGTGTGTTGCAAGACTGCGTTTGAGTTTGTGTCTATTATTGTTTTGAGCATTTTGCCATCATGTTCCATTGCGGAAATATCGTTTATTATATTGGCTCCGGCCTTGGCCGCTTTTAAGGCAACGCTTGCTTTGGTGGTATCTATGGAAATTCGGAAATTTTTTGTGCTTTGTTCCTTTGCAAGCATTTCTATAACCGGAATAACCCTAGCAAGTTCTTCTTCTTCGGAAACAGGAGTGTAGCCGGGGCGTGTGCTTTCCCCTCCGATGTCCAAAATATCCGCACCATCGTCTAGCAGTTTTAATCCATGCTCAAAAGCTATTTTCTGTTCGCTATGCTTGCCGCCGTCAAAAAAGCTGTCCGGGGTGCAGTTTATTATGCCCATTATCTGCGGGAAAGTCATTGGGCGGAATTTAGAAAAACAACAAACCGCTCTCCTTTTTTCTAATTTCCCCCTATGCTTTTCAATACAGATTTAATTCATGAAATTTATGCCAAAATTCCGTCTAAGGTTTTAGTGGCTAGGCGGGTTTTTGGGCGGCCGCTCACTTTAACGGAAAAAATTCTCTACGCTCATTTAGCGGAGGGCGGCGAAAATAAAATTTATGCTCGCAGCAGGGATTTTGCGGAGTTCAATCCGGACAGGGTGGCTATGCAAGATGCAACCGCGCAAATGGCTCTTTTGCAGTTTTCAACAGCCGAGAAGGCAAGCTCGGCAATTCCGGTTTCCGTGCACTGTGACCATTTGATTCAGGCTCGTAAAAATGCGGCTTCCGACTTGGCTGAGGCCAAAGATGAAAACAGGGAAGTCTATGCTTTTTTAGAGAGCGTTTGCAAAAAATACGGGTTTGATTTTTGGCAACCGGGTGCAGGCATAATTCATCAGGTTGTGCTGGAAAATTATGCTTTTCCGGGAGGCTTAATAATAGGAACGGATAGCCATACGGTTAATGCCGGCGGCCTTGGGATGCTGGCTGTGGGTGTCGGCGGTGCAGACGCTGTGGATGCAATGGTAGGTTTGCCTTGGGAATTAAAATTTCCGCGTATCATAGGTGTTAAATTGCGCGGTTCTCTGAGCGGCTTTGCAAGCCCAAAAGATGTGATTTTAAAATTGGCCGGCATGTTGAAAACTTCCGGCGGAACGGATGCCATAATAGAATATTTCGGCGAAGGCGCAAAAACACTCTCTGCTACCGGCAAAGGCACAATTTGCAATATGGGCGCGGAAGTCGGCGCAACTTGCAGCGTGTTTGGTTTTGATGCTTCTATGGAAAGATATTTGCGAGCGACCGGCAGAGCGGAAATTGCGGATGCTGCTAAAAAAATAATTTCTTATCTGCGCTGCGATGTTGAAGTTGAGGTTGAACCGGAGAAATATTTTGACAAGGTTATAGAAATAGATTTAAGCACATTAAAGCCCCACTACAACGGGCCTTTTAGCCCCGACCGTTCTTTTGCGATTACCGAAATGGAAAAATCTCTTGAAGAATTTGAAAGCACCCCTGAGGTGAGCGCAACCCTTATAGGCAGTTGCACAAACTCAAGCTACGAAGACCTTTCCAGAGCGGTTTCCATTGTTCGCGATGCCAATGCAAAAGGCATAAAACCCAAAGTTCCGATTTACATAAATCCGGGTTCCGAAGCGGTTAGAGCAACAGCGGAGAGAGACGGTATCTTGCGCTCTTTTACGGATTTCGGTGCGACTGTATTTGCGAATGCTTGCGGCCCCTGCATTGGAATGTGGGCGAGGGAAGCACAAAAAGGCGAAAAGAACAGCATTGTCCATTCGTTTAATCGCAATTTTTCCGGTAGGGCAGACGGCAATGAGCGAACTCACGCATTTGTCGCAAGCCCGGAAATGGCGGTTATAGCTTCGCTTTCCGGCTCCTTGCTCTTTAACCCTGAAACGGATTTTTTGACAAATGAGGCGGCGGAAAAGCATAAATTAGCCTATCCTTGGGGCAATGAACTGCCCGTGAACGGTTTTGTTTCGGATCCCAATGTTGTGAAAATTTCACAGGGCGATAAGTCTGCGGAAATAGCAATAGAGCAGGGGAGCAGCAGGCTTCAAAAATTGGAACCTTTTGCGCCGTGGAACGGCAGAGATATTTTGAATGCAAGGCTTTTAATCAAAGTAAAAGGGAAGTGCACCACAGATCACATCTCAAAAGCCGGCGAATGGCTCAAGTATCGCGGGCATTTGGAAAATATTTCCGGCAATCTTTTGATAGGCGCGGTGAACGCTTTTAACGGAGAAAAGAATAAAACGCTTTTTCAGCCCGGCAACCGTGAGATGAGCGTACCGGACGCAGCAAAGGCTTATAAGGCAGCAAAAATTCCAAGCGTAATTATAGGGGACGAAAATTACGGCGAAGGTTCAAGCCGTGAACATGCCGCTATGGAACCGCGTTTTTTGGGAATTGCAGCGGTTATAGCAAAGAGTTTTGCTCGCATTCACGAGACAAATCTAAAAAAGCAGGGAATGCTCGCGCTTTGTTTTGAAGACAAAAGCGACTATGATAAAATTTTGGAAAGCGATACGCTGGCAATTTTAGGGCTTTCCAATTTTAAGCCCGGGCGTAAATTTACGCTCCTTTTGCACCATGCAGACGGAACGCAAGAAGAAGTTCTTTTGAGCCATACCTACAACGAAAGCCAGTGGGAATGGTTCAAAGCGGGCAGCGCACTAAACGCATTGAAAAACAAATGCCTAACTTCAACATAAAAGCTTCTAAATACGACTTTGCATCTGAGCCGCAAGCGGAGCTTGCCAAAGGTTTGTTTGAGCTTTCTTTGGATTATTTGCCGGATACTTTGCCCGTATTGCTGGATGTTGGTTGCGGAACCGGACATTTGAGCCTTGACTTGGCCGCTCTTTTTCCAAAGAGTTTGGATTGCCTGGATATTTCAAAAGAGATGCTTGAGGTTTGCAGGGAAAAATTGCAAGTTGATTTTTCTAGCGTAAAATGGCGGCTTTTTGAAAACGATGCGGAGAATTTTGAGCCGGATATAAAATATGACGGAATTTATTGCAGCGCGGCAATTCAGTGGTTTGCCGATATTCCTAAGTTTTTATCAAGGGCAAAAAAGTGGCTAAAGCCAAACGGAATTCTGTGCATCGGCGCATTCGGCGAAAAAACTCTTTGCGAATTGCGAACTGCGTACATTGAAGCTACGGACAGGCGATTGGAAACAGAGGCGAAATTTTTCTCTTTGGATAAATTAACGGCTATTTCCAAAAAAGCAGATTTTGAACTGCTGGATTTTGCGAAGTGTATTTATGTTCAGGGTTTTGAAAATCCCGATGTGGCTTTAAGAACACTTGGGGATATGGGGGTAACCGGAGCGGGCAAAAAATCTTTAAGCCGAACCGAAGTTCAAAAATTTAAAGAGGTTTTGCTGAAGACCGGCAATGAGAATTTTGCCGTGAATTTCTCGTGGGAATTGATGGCTATGATATTAAGGGCAAAGGAAATTCGCCTCTGATCACACTTATCTCGTTGCCTATGAGGCTTATGACATTTGTGGGCGAAATCAAAACCTCGCCCATGTCGGCAAATACATCCACTTTGCTCTGGAACACAGGAATTAATTCTTCGGGTTTTGTGAATGCTTGGCTTTCTTCTATTTTTGCCGCAGTGCTTAACAAGGGATACTCAAAATTTTCAAAAAGAGCTTTGACAAAAACGCCGGGCGAGATTCTGATTCCTATTTCCAAACGATCTACATCCAGTTTTCTCGCGATTTGAGGATCTGCCGGCAAAATGAATGTGTAAGGGCCGGGGGTATAGGCTTTTAAAATTTGAAATGCAAAATTATTGATCCTCGCATAATCCGTTGCTTTTGAAATGTCCGGCAAAAGCATAGCCATGAATGCTTTTTTTATGGGTTTTTTCAGCGCATAGAGTTTATTTATGGCTTTGGGACTTGCTACACAGCAGGCAATAGCGTAACCGGAATCCGTAGGATAAAGCAACAGGGCATCTTTCCGCAGCATTTCTGCTATGGTTTTTATATGCCTTGCCTGCGGCGTTTGAGGATGTATTTCCAAGCGGAGCATTTGAATAATGTAGAATCTTTCATTTTCTATATTCCCACAGTGGATTCTTTAAGAGAATTACGGCGCGAAATGGCTAATGCCATGACGCATGGAGTGGGAATATTATTCGGCGTTGCCAGTATTCCTGTTCTTTCTGCCATAGGAGCAAAAACGGGCAATATTCCGGGCGTTGTGGGGGCGACAATTTATGCTTTTAGCTTTTTGATGCTTTTTACAGCAAGCACTCTTTACCATAGTACGCAGAATCCGGATGCCAAAAGAATACTTCGCAAACTTGACCATATTTCGATATATTTTTTAATAGCCGGCTCATACACTCCGTTTTTGCTCATGTATATGCTGGACGCCTTTGGAATAACCTTGCTTTCAATACAATGGTTATTAGTGCTGCTGGGGATTATTTTCAAAGTGTTTTTCACAGGGCGTTTCAAAATTGTCAGCACAATAATATATGTCGCAATGGGCTGGCTTTTACTCGTCGGCGGGAAGCGTTTTTTTGAGGAACTGCCCACGCCCACGCTTATTATGGTTATGGTTGGCGGCGGTCTTTACACTCTGGGCAGCATTTTTTATTTGAACAAAAAAATCTATCACCACCACGCCATATGGCATCTATTTGTACTTAGTGCAGCTATTTGCCATTATGTAGCGGTATTAGTTTCGGTTATAATATGCAGCAACAAATAAGTTTGGAACAAATCACACGTAGAGTGCTTGAGAAAAAAGGCGATGTCTCGTACAACGAAGCTGTTGAACTCGCAAAATACCCTGACAAGGATTTGCTTTGCGCGGCGGCTAACCACATAAGGGAAAAATTTTGCGGCAATGAATTGGACACTTGTTCAATAATAAATGCCCGCTCCGGAATGTGCGGCGAGGATTGCAAATGGTGTGCCCAAAGTGCAAGTCACGATACGGGCATAGAAACCTATCCCATAAAAAGCGCAGACGAAGTTTTTGACTGTGCCGTGCAAAACGACATCAAAGGCGTAAAAAGATTTTCAATGGTGACCAGCGGCCTAAGAGTTGAAAAAAATGAAATGGAAAAATTCTGCGAAATATACAAACGCATTCACGAAAAAACAGGGCTAAACCTCTGTGCTTCAATGGGTTTGATAGGCAGGGAAGAAATGTTGATGTTAAAAGAGGCGGGTGTCACCAGATACGAATGCAATTTGGAAACTGCGAGTTCATTTTTCCCGCAACTTTGCACAACCCATACCAGCGAAGAAAAAAAAGCAACTCTGCGCTTAGCTTTGGAATGCGGCATGGAAATTTGCTCCGGCGGCATCATAGGCATGGGTGAGAGCATGGAGCAGCGTGTTGAGTTAGCTTGCGAACTCCGTGAACTCGGTGTAAAATCCGTCCCGATAAACATCTTAAACCCGATAAAGGGTTCCGCTTTGGAAAACGCAAAACCCCTTTCAGACGAGGAAATTTTAACCACAATGGCAATACTGCGCTTTATACTCCCGGACGCTTTTATTCGCTTTGCCGGAGGCAGAATAAACATGAGCGAAAATTTGCAAAAAAAGGCGTTGCAGTCAGGTATAAATGCCTCTTTGGTAGGTTCTCTTTTAACAACCCCCGGCTCGAATATAAATAAGGATTATGAGATGTTTAAGGCGGTGGGGTATGACTGTGGGAAAAAACGCCTGAACATTCGTTCAGGTGTTTTTTCCCTATTTGTTAACTCATTGTTAATATCATTGGAAAAATCTCATATTTATGGGTGAAAATGGGTAAAAAAAAATAAAAATAATTAAAAATGGGTTTATATGCCAAGAAAAAATGTATATTTAGTGCATGATTTCTTTTGTCGGCGAATCAAGTGCAATTGTGGATGCGAATAGCAGGGTTTCTTTGCCCTCCATGTTCCGCGACGTTTTGCCCGAAAACGAAAAGAAATTTTATTTGACAATAGGCAAAAACAACTCCCTTATACTTTTCAGAGAAAGCGATTACAACGAAAATGAAAGACCGAAAATTTTGGCAATGCCGCCGGAACTTCGCATAAGTGCGGCCAGAGATGCTCAATTTATTGTTTTAGATGAAAAGCAAAATAGGTTTTTGCTCCCAAAAAGATTCAAGGAACATGCCGGCATCGGCAAAGATGCGATTTTTATAGGCGCCATAAACAAAATTCTTATCTACTCTCCGGAAACTTATGAGAAACGCGGCTTTGGGAGATATGAGTACGATGAGTAATTACCACACCCCCGTGCTTTTAAATGAATGCATAGAGAGCTTGCACATAAGGCATGGCTATGACTATGCGGACTGCACCCTTGGCGGCGGCTCTCACTCCGAAAAAATTGCGGAGCTTCTGGGCGAAGGTCAAAAACTGCATTGCTTTGACAGAGATATTGACGCTATAAATGCCGCAAAATCAAGGCTTGCAAGGTTTGGCTCAAAAATCGTTTATCACCACAAAGCATTTTCAAACTTGGGAATAGAGCTTGGGGTAGAGACTCTCGGCGGCGTTCTTTACGACCTCGGAGTAAGCTCTCGCCAGTTAGATGCAAACAGAGGTTTTTCCTTTTCCGG
>LIUH01000066.1:0-3034 GCA_001462225.1 Fibrobacteria bacterium GUT31
AGGGGAGATAACCTACGGTTGCCTATTAGGGGGATACCAGGGAGTTGTTTGCGGGCCTGGCGTTAGGTGCAATTAAGGGTAATTAGCAGAGATGATTGGAAATCATACAGGTATGGACAAAAAAGATTCCTTGACTAAATTTCAAGCTAAATATATGATGTGAGTTAGGAGAATAACGTTATGTCAGACATGGTTTTAGATGTTCAAATACTGCCGGAAATGATTTTTTCGAAAATTTCCACTGGAAAAGTAAGAATCCGTGAAGAAAATGGCTCGATAGTTTTAACCCCGATTGTCGAGAAAAAGCAGAATTTTGACGTTTTATTCGGCATGTTTTCTGACGGAAGAATATCAACAGAAGATTTTATGAAAGAAAAGCAAATTGAGAAGGAACTGGAAAATTGAATTTGTTTGTTTTGGACGCGTGTGCCTTATTGGCTGCATTGGCAATGGAGAAGGGGGCCGAAAACATACGGGATTTGTTTCAAGAAGCAGTGGACAACCGGGCAGCTTTGATAATGAACAAACTTAATTTCCTTGAAGTGTATTACAAAATATATAAGGCCTATGGCAAAGCCGAGGCGGACAATTTGTTTAAAACAATGGAACAAATGCCGGTAACAATAAAAGATACGTTAACAAATGAAGTATTCAAGGAAGCCGGAAGGTTAAAAACAAAATATAAACTGTCATTAGCCGATTCAATCGCAGTTGCCGAAAGTATAATAAACAAAGCTTCGTTGGTTACTGCAGATCATCATGAAATTGAGCCGATTGAAACAGCCGAAAAAATTAATGTTACATGGTTTAGATAAATATTATTTCACCTAACCCCCACCCCCTACCGTGAGAAAAGCCCTCTCCTTGCCTCCGGCGACTGCGCATCAGGCGCGATTGACGAGAGGTAGTCCTGCGAGAATAACGCCGCAAGCTCTTCCGCCTGCGCCCTGGTAAGGAACATTGGTATCTCGGGGCTGACGTCGTCTTTCTCCCTGTCCAGTGTGGGGCTTTCAAAATACGCCTCCATCTGGGTTATGGCGAAAAACGGGGAGTCGTCCCTGAAGTAGTACCCCAGTTCGATTTCCATATTGCCCCTGGCGAGCACCGTCAAACTGGCCATCTGCCATGTCACATAACATTCTTCGACAGTCCCGTACTGTTTTTTTGTCCTTGTGTTTCTGTTTCTGAGTTTTTGTCCATCGAAGTCATTGTTGTAATTATTGAGCGCGGTTAAAAAAGCTTCGCGGCCGGCGCTGTGCCAGAACTGGTGGTACGTGTAAGAGTTGAGCCTGAATTGCAGGCACACGGCGTCTTCTTCTGGAAAGTAAATCACGTTAACATCACTTTTCCTGATGCCGGTCGCCGGAAACGCCCTGTTAAACTGCGCTTCGATCTGGCCCGCCGGTACCCGCGGCGAACTTAAATCCACGGTGAAGGGCGGTTTTTTCTGTTCCGCCAAATCGGCCTGCCTCCTCAAGAAAGTGCACGAGCTTAACGATAAAACAAGCAGCAATATTAAAACAATTTTTTTCATACAAATCCCGTTAGTTGTCATTTTTGTCATTTCTTGATAAGAAATAAAAAAGCCCGGTACCTAAGTACCGGGCTTGTGTTTCCCCCGGAGGGGATTGTTGTCAGACTAGGACTAGAGACCCCACTTGAATACCAAGTCTAGGAAATTGGCGCTGCCGCCATTTGTGCCTGCTGCGTTGTACCCTAACCTTTCGTATCCTACCTTGTCGTAGCTTACCATTCTGTACCTGACGAGTACACCGGTACCTCCCCACGGATAACCGCCGGCTCCGGTGCCTTTGAAGTTCCAGTATATCTGTGGTTCCAGCGCCCAGATAACGTCTTTTTCGGTGGTATCGTCGGAAGCAAAATAATCACTGGTAAAGTAGAAAGCTGTATCAACCCGGAAGCGGAGATGCGAAGGTATCGCGTTGAAGAAGAAATTGGGCTGTACAGCAATTAGTGAACTGTACTTGCCGCGCTGAGGTACTCCTGCCAGGGTTGCTTCATTTCTCTTATAATAGGCGTTGACGCCGCCGCCGAACGCACCGGCGTTGTAATCAACACCACCACCAAATTGCATCCTTAAAGGTGTTTCAGCTCCGCTAGCGTTCTCTTTACCCAGTTCTCCCGCGAAGCTGAGGCCCAGGCTTACAGGGCCGGTGACGAACTTACCGCCGAAGTATACGCCGTACTGTTCCAGCTTGAACTGCGCGGCAAACTCAAGGGGAGCCATAGTGAACTTGAGGCCGATGATGGATTTCTTAAGAACGTCGTCAACAAGTTTATTGAAATGATTGGCATTGGTGGGGTTTGGGTTGTAATCAGGGATAACCATTGGATCCGCATCAGGAATACGTCCATAGCCATAACTTGCGTAACGGCCGCCTCCTCCTAAACCACCCCACCTGTTAGCAACCCATGGGAACAGGTTACGCACCTGCACGCCGAAGTCAATGGAATCAAGTTTGACTTTGGCCATTATGAGGTCAGGATGGTCAAACTTGGCAAAACTGTCTTCAACACCGAAAAGATTGTTGGTTTGGTAAAACTGAGCGCGGGGATCTTTAAAGACAGCTCTTTTGTCCGACGTCCAGTCTCCGTCTCCGTTGTCATAGCTGTTAATGGCCACCACAACAGGAACGACACCGTTCAGGAAATCATACCTGCCCCAGAGTCTCTTTAGGGGGTATACAGGGGTGGTACCTTCGTTCGCGGTATTAGCAACTGCCAAACCTACCACATTCCCAATATCAACTTTTGCCTCGAACGTGTAGTTGTCGCCGTTGTAAGTCGCAAAACCCAAACTTTCAGCGTTTCTGGTATTAAATTCAAAACCTGTTGAAAGTCCATTTCTTCCGTATGTAAGTACCACTTTGCCATAGGGTTGATTCCAGTTGTGCCAGGCTATAGCGCTGACCACCGCTACTTCATCTGTAACTTTTTTGCCCGGAATCGGGTCAAAATCAATGCGTGTGCCGATTTCCGCTTCGGCGCCCAAACTCCAACTACCTTCCTGGGC
>LIUH01000066.1:3164-4196 GCA_001462225.1 Fibrobacteria bacterium GUT31
GGGAGATAACCTACGGTTATCCATAACCCCCTTTATCCTTAATGATAATATACCCTATTTTCGGGAAACTTGTCAAGCCATTTGTGAAATATTTTATAAATTTTTTATAAATCTTTATTGAGATATTTTTTTGCAGATTATATTGAGAATTTTTTGTTTTTGTCATTTTTTTTGGCCAAATTTTGGTATTATTATCCTAAATTCTGGCTTAAATTACGACACGAAACTCCTTTTAGCGCCGTCAAATGCCTTTTTCACCCTTTTTTGAACGGTTCCCTACCATTAAGAAAGATATTTCTTCAATATTAGTTACAGATTTTAACATCTTTTTTCTTTTGATTTTGAGAAAGCACCGAATTTAATAAGAAAAAACCACGGAGGAACACGGAGTTTCACACGAAGTTTCACGGAGTGTTAATTAGCAAGTCAGGAAAGTTTGACAGATTGCGTGGGATGCTGTATATTTAAGGTGCGAGGCTGGGATGGCAACATCCCCCCTCGAACCATACCCGGACGCTCTGCGTCCGGTGTTTTTTTATCGGGGTATTTTAAGATTCTCCACATTCAAGTAAATCAAATTCTCCTGCCCTTTGATTTTCAATATGATTTTACCACCGGCAAATTGGTTACTATCAGCATATCCCTTGATAATATTATCATTTTCGTCTGTATGGGTTTTGCTATTTCTTGCACCGTATAATGCTGACATTACTTCACGTCGTGTTAGATTTGATTTTTCAAGATTAATGAAAACATTTGGAGCCTGAGATCGAGACTTTAAGAAATGAGCTGCAAGTGTGTTTGCATTGCCACCTACATTCTTAAACTCATATTTCAATCCGTTTACAATGGCGTCATATTTTTTCCCCGGCGCGCTACGTATGTCAGGCACTAAATAAACAGTGCTTCCGAGGTTTCGCAGTATCTGAGCATCCCTCAATTCGTCTTCATAACTTGACTTTCCCCCAATTGGCCGATTTGGAGAACGATAAACACCCTCTTCAACCTTTATCCATTTTTCACCGGGAAATA
>LIUH01000067.1 GCA_001462225.1 Fibrobacteria bacterium GUT31
ATTTGCAAAATTATGCGTTTTATGTCCAGTAATCCCTATACCCCGAACCCTATACCCTATACCCAAGCAAGTTAATCAGTGTTTACTAATCATCTCTTCTTTGCGGGTTTCTTTTTCGGAGGAGGAGCTTCTTCCTCATCTTCATCTACAACCTCAAATTTCTTTTTCTTTGGCGGAGCTTTCTTTCTTACCGGTGGTTCATCATCTTCAAAGTCATCTTCTTCTTCAACTACCGGTCTCTTCTTTTTCTTTTTCGGGGGCGGCGGCGGTTCGTCTTCTTCGTCCTCTTCTTCGTCTTCTTCAATCACAACTCTCTTCTTTTTCTTAGCTGCTGCTTTTTTTCTGTTTTGCTCCGCTTTTTCGGCTTCTATGGAATCTTTAACATATTTTTTATGAGCCGCAATGGAATCTTTTCTCTTCTTTTCCACCCTGGCAATGGAATCCGAAACTCGTTTTTCCTCTTTAGCTATGGAATCTGTAACTCTTTTTTTTGCTGCGGCTTCTTCTTTTGCAATATCGGATTTATCCAGTGCAGCCGCTTGTGCTTTGATTATGGCGGTATTATATTTTTGCATTTTAAACACCTTACCTTGCTCAAAATTCCAGGTTTTAGCCTGCACAAGAACAGCCGAACCTGCAGTAGCTTTGCTTGTTAAAGTAAAATTCAAATTTGAGATTTTAATAGGTTCATCATCCAAATACATCATAAGGTCAAAAAAACCGGCCTGATAATTTGCGCCGTCTGCCGCTTGCCCCGGTGCATTGTAATATGCCAAAACCACAATTACATCTTCACCCAAATCCGGGGTATTATAGCCTGCGTTTGCAACTCCGCTAACCTCAAAAAACCAAGGCTTGTATTCCACTTTCATGGTGAAAGAGCGGTTGTCTCCCGAAATTTTTCCGAAACTGACAAAGCTACCGGTGAAACCTATGAAAGAAGGGTCTTTGGTTTCAAGTTTAGGGGCAGTTCCGGTTGCTTTCGCAGCGGGCTTTTCTACAACAGTTTTCTTTGCCGCTTTGGGCGCAGGAGCAGATTTTTTCTTTGCAGCTTGCCCAAAAGCAAGATTCGCGGATATGAGGACCAGGGATAATAACAGTAAAAATCTTTTCATGAGGCAGAATGTAGAAAACTGTTAATCGGCATTTTCTATATTTGATTTGGTTATGCCTTATATAGCAATGGCGAGAAAATGGCGGCCGCGTTCATTTAACGAGATGACCGGGCAGGAGCATATTGCCCAAACGCTCAAAAACGCCATAGCTACCGGCAACATCCACCATGCCTTTTTATTCACGGGCACAAGAGGAGTGGGCAAAACCACCTCTGCACGGATTTTGGCAGCCATGCTGAACTGTGCGGCCAAGGATGAGCAAAAACCTTGCGGCGAATGTGAAAACTGCAAAGCCATAGCAGCAGGCTCGTCCTTAGATGTTTCCGAATTTGATGCAGCCAGCAACAGCGGCGTAGATGAGATGCGCGACCTTCTTGAAGGGACAGAGTATCCGCCTATGAACAGCAAATACAGGATTTTAATAATAGACGAGGTTCACGCGCTTTCAAAACAGGCATGGTACTCCATGCTAAAAACTCTGGAAGAACCGCCGCCTTATTTGGTCTTTATTTTTGCAACCACAGAAGTGAACAAGGTTCTGCCGACAATTTTATCAAGGGTGCTCCGTTTTGATTTCAAAAGACTTTCGCCTATGCAAATCTCAAAAAGGCTTTCCTTTATATGCGAACAAGAAAGCATAGAGATTGAACCGGAAGCTCTTGCCATAATCTCAGAAAAAGCAGACGGCTCTATGCGCGATGCCCTTACAATTTTTGATGAAGTTTTTGCATACAGCGGAAAAACAATAACGGCACAGTCGGTGCAAAATGCGCTTGGCATTCCCTCCGGCGCGCTTTACTTTGAACTGATTAAGGCTTTTGAGGCGCATGATGCAAAAGGCAGCTTTGCTGTTTTAGAGAAAGCTATGGCAGCAGGCACGGAGGTGCAGGTATTTTTAAGCGGTTTTATAAAGTTTTTGCGCAATTTTCTCTATGCCAGAATCGGGCTATCTGCCGGGCAACTTGAAATATCGCAAGCCGGCTTAGATAGCCTCAAAGCCCTAGCCCCTACTTTTGAGGAAGGCGATATCTTGCGAATTGCAAAGATTATAACGGAACTCAGCGAAAAATGCTCGGCAAGGCACGGACTAAACCCACGTCTCCTCACAGAAACGGAGTTTTCAAAAATTGCATGGCTAGACAGAGTGGCAAATATAAAGGAAGCATTGGAGAAGATTGCCCCAACAGCCCTTCTAAAAGAGGAAAACCAAAAAAAAATCAATCCCATCGGTTCCGCCGCCCCCACCGCCTCCGCCACCTCTTCCTCAAGCACCACCGGTCCCTTCCGGCTCTCACTTTGAAAATACATTAAAAGAAAATTCCGGCTTTGCAGATTTTGTAAAATATATGGGGTTAAAACTGGTCGGCACAAAATTTGTCGGCATAAAGGAGACTGAAAATGGACATGCAGCAGATGATTCGCTCAATGCAGAAAATGCAAACTCAAATGAAGAAGACCCAAGAGAACCTGGAGAGCCAGAATTTTAGCGCAGAAGCCGGCGGCGGCGCGGTTAAAATTACGATAAACGGAAACGGTACGGTAACCGAGCTTAAAATAGCCGAGAGTGCCGTGGATCCAAGCGATGTAGAGGCATTGGAAGACCTTCTTATGGCAGCATTCAATGAGGCAATCGGCAAAAAAGATTCTGCCTACCAAGAGAGTATTGGAGCTGTGACCAAAGGGTTGAAAATACCCGGCTTTGGCGGGTGAGGGTTATTTTACCACAATTCCCTTATAACGTCCGCATCTACTCCCTCTTTCCAGATGTACAACAGCCTTTCGTTCCAGATTCTCTCTTCGTGGGCAGCGTCGTCTGCGCCGCCTATTTTGCGATAAAAGTTTTCAAGTTCCTGCTTCATTTCGTTTGCGCGAATGGAAGCACCGGTAGCCATGTTCAATGCTATTAAAAAATAATATGTTTTTGCCCTTGTAACCCTAGATGTGTTTTGAATTTTCAACTGATTTGAAAATAAGTTAATGGATTCCCGCAAGTTGTTATGATACTCAATTTTATCTCGGGTCATTGCATATCTCAGCACGGCATAAGTGACCGTATAGAAGCCTATATCGCAATAAACCCCGTCTTTATCACCAATCACAAGGCCGTTTCCGCCTTTTTCCGCCAATAGAAAAGACTCCATAACCCTTTGAATACTGCGGTTTGGGTTGGAAAATATCGTTTCGGTGTTCTCAACGCCTATCATTTTTTTTCGCGTAGCTATTCCTCTGGAAAGAATGCGCTTGGCATCTCCGCTGTAAGGAAAGGACGTGTGTTTGGCATCAACCGCAAAATCGTTTATATCGTAAGAAGCAAATAGGCAACTCGGGCAAACAGCTACCATCGTGCGTATAAAATCCCATTTGAGAAAACCCTCTTTTGGAGTGTATTTCGGGTATATACCGTTGAACCAAGATTCTTCATAAGCCTCAGGGCGCGGCACAAAAAAATTCACATGGTCGCAGCCGCAGAAATAGCATGTTCTAATATGTACCGTATAGGGTTGGTCGGCTTCGTAATGCAAAATTGTCTCATGTTCTTCTTCGCCGGCGGCTATATCAATGGCTGTGTATTTTTTTGCTATGCCCAGCAGAATAGGCTCTCTAATGGGTTTTTGCAAAAATAAATCAGCACCGGAGGCAAAAGCCTGCTTTTCAACAACAGCGGCCGGCTGGGCGGAAAACATCACTATACTTGTATCCGGGTAGGCATGTCTTATTTTTCGAGTTGCTTCATAGCCGTCCATTTCCGGCATCATAATATCTATTATCGCCAGACCTGGTCGAAAGGTTTCAATTTTTTGCAAACCAATAGCACCGTTTACCGCAGTTTCAACCTCATAACCATGTTGAGTAAGTGTTTGACTCATAACCTTTAGCAGAGCCAGAGAATCGTCCATTATTAAAATGCGATTATTTGTTTTTACAGCCATGTGGAAAATGTAGAAAAATTTTTCTACATTCCCTTTGTGCGTTTTCCTTTTTATATAATTTTAGTGCTGGCAATGGAGGCTTTCGGGCAAATTGATTTGGTCAAGCAACAAGCTGAAATCAACAGTGCAAAGGCAGACTTGGAAGAAGCCAGGCAAGCACGTGATATGACTGTTACAAAACGCTGGCAAGAAAAGGCTAAACAAAACGAAGAAAGGGAACGACTTGACCAACAACTGGAAACTCGCAAAGAAAAAACGGAAACCGTGCTTTCGGAACGAACAAGGCTTTTTGAAGAACTCAGGATTGCAAGGGAAGCGTTGGATTTTGCAAATGAGGATGCGGAAAAAGCAAGAGCGGCCTTTGCCTCGGTGTTTCCGACTCATGACAGGGTGCAGGAATTAAAATCCGTAAACAAAGGAACTATCCCTTTTATAATTCCGGAAATTTCAATAGCAAAAGATTCTCCTCTGCAAGCTGCGGAAATTCTCTTTTCGCTCACAAAAAAAAATATCGAATACACTGCGGAAATTGAAAAGACCGACTCTCTCATCCGTCTGGGCGGAATTAGTTATGCAATGCCTCAAGATAGCGTGCAAGGCGTTCTGCTTGTTCCTATAGACCCATTCTTGGATTCGCATATATCAACGGAAATAGCAAACCAAGAAGAAAAAAAGTTATCCGAAAAATTCAGCCAGCTAATGCAAGACGGCGGAATTTTGATGTACCCTATTCTCGCGATGCTGATCATCGCTTTGCTTTTAATATTAGAGAGACTTTTTGTTCTGCTTGGAAGCAGGAAATTCTTTAAAGAAATAGAAAAAACTATTTCAAACCCGGAGTTAAAAACAAGGAAAGAAGCGGAAAAGGCGGTTGAGGCCAAGTTTGCGAAAATTGTTCCTCATTTGGAAAACCGACTTTCCATTATTTCTATTTTGGGGACGACTGCTCCCCTGCTTGGTCTTTTAGGAACCGTTATGGGAATGATAGAACTCTTTGATGTTATTACCATACACGGCACCGCAGACCCAAAACTCTTGGCGGGAGGAATTTCCATAGCACTGGTGACCACAGAAGCCGGGCTTTCCGTGGCAATACCGGTGCATTTGCTGCACACTTGGATTGCAGGCAGGGTTGAAAAAAGAATTGGAAAAATGGATTATGCGGCCATGTCACGGATAAATGAACGGTTCAAGGAATGATAGAGGTTATAGGAGCTAGTGCCCACAACTTAAAAAACATAGATGCAAATTTTCCGGTGGGGGGGATTACTGTTGTTTGCGGACCATCCGGCTGTGGAAAATCCAGTCTTGTTTTAGACGTGCTTCACGCGGAAAGTCGCCGTCGCTATTTGGAAACTCTTGGCAGTTCCGCGATTACAATGCTAGGAGGGCCTAAGCACGTTCCCGTTAAAGCCATTCACAATTTAAGGCCCAGCATTGCGCTTGAATGCGGTGATAAAATAATATCGAAAAAAGCAACCGTTGCAAGTCTTGCAGAAATTGCACCTATGCTGAGAATTTTATTTGCCGAATGCGCAAGCCCTGTTTGCCATGAATGCGGAACGGAAATGAAATCTCTCACTCCGCAACAAATGGTGGAAAAACTATCGGCTATAGAGACAGGGACAAAATTCCAAATTTTAGCCCCTGTAAATGCAAATAACAGGACTTTGAACGAACTTGCGCAAATTTATTTAGCACAGGGATTTGTAAAGGCGATAGCAAATTCAAACGTGATATCTTTGGATTTTTTAAGCAGAAATTCGGAGAATTTAATTCCCCAAGAATTTTACTTGATAATGGATAGAATAGTAGCAAAGGAAAATCAGCGCACAAGGCTTTCGGAAGCGATAGAAGCGGCTTTGAAAATCAGCGAGAATTTGATTTTGGCGGATTTGGGAAATCAAAAATTATTTCTCTCCACAATTCCCCGCTGCGAAATTCACGGCTGTTCTGCGGAACTTTTGAGCGAAAGGCATTTCTCGCCTTGGAGCAATATCGGGCAGTGCCCGCAGTGCAAAGGGGTAGGACTGGGCTGCCCTGTTTGCAACGGTTTTCAATTGAGGGACGTCGCTTTGCAAAGCAAGTGGGAAACTTTTTCATGGCTTTCCCTGCATTCAAAAACATTGCTGGAATTGAATAAAGAACTGCCGGCTTATTTGAAATGTGTCCCGGAAAGGCTAAAAAACACAGTTTTGGATATTCCCATAAGAATTTCAATTTTATGCGATTTGGGGTTAGGGCATTTGAGCCTTGGCCGCTTGGCAGAAACACTCAGCAGCGGCGAAGCACAAAGAGTAAGGCTTGCAGCTCTCTGCACAGGGCATTTGAACGGAGTTTTGCTCTGCATAGACGAACCCGCAAGCGGTTTGCACGAAAAAGATGTCGAAAAATTATGGAACGCGCTCTTGCACCTAAAACACAGAGGCAACACACTAGCTTTAATAGAGCACCACCCATGGGTGATAAACCGTGCCGACCATGTTATAGAAATGGGCCCAGGCGCAGGCGAAGAAGGCGGAAAAATCGTAAAAATTTACGAAAACAATTCTCAACTCAAAATTAACTCTCAACTCTCAATTCTCAACTCTCAACTTAAAATCAACTCTCAACTAAACATTAAAATTTCCAACGCCAGAGTCAACAATTTAAAAAACTTAGACATCGAAATTCCAATTGGAGCGATGACGGTTATATCCGGGGTTAGCGGTTCGGGTAAAAGCTCGCTTTTATGGGGGGTTATAGAGCCTCTTATTTCCCGTTCTATTGAGAAAAAAACAAAAAAACTGCCTGCGGAGTGCGGATTTTTGAAAAAATTGCAAGGAATAGATGCTATTTTAGCAGCAAGAACAGGCAGAGCCTTTGCACAAAAACGAAGCACAATAGCGACATCCATTGACGCTATGCAAATTTTTAAAAACTTATTCGCAAATTCGCATGAGAGCAAAGTTCGCGGATACACTGCAATAAAATTCGGCACGGATAAACCGGGGGGCCGCTGTGAAATATGCAAAGGCAACGGTTCTCTGTTTGACCCAAGCGGATATGAAGAAAGCACATGCCCGATTTGCCTAGGCAAAAGGTATAGAGATGAGATTTTGGAAATCCGCTATAAGTTGATGTCCATAGCGGATATTTTGGATTTATCCGTTTCCAAAGCTATAGAAGTTTTTGCGAATTTTGAAAATTTAATTCCCAAATTAAAACCCCTTGCAGATACCGGTTTGCATTATTTGCGGCTCGGGCAGCCCACAACGCATTTGAGCGGCGGAGAATTGCAACGGTTAAGGCTTGCCCAGGATTTGGCAAAAGCCAAGCTGCCCCGCACTCTTTATCTATTTGATGAACCTGCAAGAGGGCTTTCGCTTAAAGACACTACCCTGCTCTTGGATTTGCTAAAAGGCTTAACGCAAAAAGGGCATACGGTTATTGCCATTGAACACAACGAAATGTTCAGGAGCCATGCAAATTATATTTTGGAACTGGGACCCGGTGCGGGGGAAGAGGGGGGGTATATAATTTCCGCTTCCAATTCTACACCGTGAACTTCTTTAACTTTTTGAACTATTTTTTCCATCAAGGCTTTGACATCCTTTGCCGTAGCTTGCCCTTTGTTTACAATAAAATTAGCATGAAGCTCGGATATTTGCGCATCGCCGATTGAGAAACCTTTTAATCCGCACTTTTCTATTAAGTAACCCGCGCTTTGGGAATTGGGATTTTTAAATACGGAACCTGCGTTTGGGTACTGCAAAGGCTGTTTTGCCTTTCGCCATGCTAAAACTTCTTTTCGATTTTTATTTATAACCTCTTTTGGCATTGGGGTGAAATTGAACTCCGCTGAGATGATTGTTTGAGTTGAGAGTTGAGAGTTGAGAGTTGAGAGTTTTTTGAAAATGCTGGTTCTGTATGAGAATTCGCATTCTTTTTTTGTTCTTGTGATTATTTCGCCATTTGCGGCTATTGAAGTTACGCTTTTTATGCAGTCTGAGATTTGCTGGCCGTGCGCACCGGCATTCATGAATATCGCCCCACCGATGGTGCCCGGAATTCCTTCAAGTTTCTCCAAACCTCCTAAACCTTGATTTGCCGCATTTTGTATTAGAGAATGCAAAGTATTAGCGGCATTAAATTTGCTCAATTTTATTATAAGCCCTTTGTATCCATTATCATCAAAAAGCACATTGCTGCCTTTGCCCAAAACAAAATAAGGAATTTTAAACTCCAAGCACCAAGCCAACAAAATTTTAATTTCCTCCATAGTTTCCGGTTCTGCAAAAAATCTAGCAACACCCCCAATTTTAAATGTCGTATATTTTTTTAACGAAATATCTCTAAAAACTATATTAGGAATAAGTCCCACCAAAAGTTCCAAAACCTTACTTTTACATTCCTCCTTAGTCCCATTATTATCAACTTTCCTAACAAAACTCTCAACTCTCAACTCTCCACTCTCAACTCTTTGCGCCTCCACCCTGCCATCCTCAATCCCCCTCCCCAAAAGCCTTTCCTTTCTCAAATCCTCGCTTGCCTCTACCACCCAAATTTCCTTCATTCTTTTTGCAAATTCCGGGCATTTATATAAAACGGCAGCCTCAACGAAAACCGGATTTATTTTTTCAATCTCATTCAGCAAAATAGGATAAACAATGCTTTCCAAAAGTTCCAATTTTTTCGGATTGCTAAAAACTATATTTGACACTAATTTTCTGTTTATCCCGTTTTCATCTATCGCCTCATCGCCAAACTCCTGTGCAATTTTTTTTTGCAGTTCCGAGTTTTTTTTGTAAAGCTCGTGAGCCAAGGCATCTGCATCCAAAACCTCAAACCCCGCCTCTCTTATAATAGATGAGACAAAAGATTTTCCCGAACCTATCGGGCCTGTGATGGCGAACATGGCAGTAAAATAGAAAACAAATCATTTTTCTAAATTTACCTCTCAAATAAGAGGGACATTATGAAATTTTTGCAGCATTTTGAAGGCCTTGCTATAAACCGATATTATAAAATAAATTACGAACATCCGCAGGTGCTATGCTATCCGGAATCCGATGTTGCCGATATTATAGGAGAAAAATTCCAAAGTTATTTTACCAAAGAATTAATTGGGCGTATATTTTTTACCGAATGCGATAAAAACGGAGCAATGGCAAAGCGTAAGTTGGAATTTAAATTTCTCAATTACAATCACAGAAAAAATAATTTTACGCTATATCCCGGAGAAACGGTTTTTTCGGGGGTATTTCAGGGGTGCAGCATGGCATATTGCAAAAAAGGCAAGCATAAAATAATTGCACATATCAGCGTTTACAAAGAAACCAAAAAGGCATGGGATAGTTTTAAGGCTCTTCCCGATTGCGCAGATATTTTGGACTTTGCCCCGGTAGATGTATGCGAATGCAAATACGAATTCAGTTCATCTAATGTATTTGGCATATACGCTGCCATTACAAACGATTTGCAGCCTATTTCTTTTTTATTTGAACACCCCGATATCTTCGGCAGCGGCCCTTCCATTGAACCCGGAAGCGATGCCACAATTTACCGGCTTAAAGATATAATTGTAGCATCACCCGGCATCAGACACGCGTGCCTTGCCCAGCCGTGAAATATACGACAGTGGCAATTTCTACATTCTTTGTATGCGTAAATTCAATGTAACCGGCCGTTGCGTACCCGGCAAGCATTACAGGGTCGATATTTCCGAGAAAATCCGCCAA
>LIUH01000068.1 GCA_001462225.1 Fibrobacteria bacterium GUT31
GGTAAATATGGTTGTATTGTTGCAGCAACTCTACACTGCCAAGGTATATTTATGGCTTCCGCAGCATTGCTCCGTTCCGGGATTATACTCCACAGCACCGCCGCATTTGGCAAGAATCGTGTTGCCGGAGCAAAAATGCGTAGGCTCATATTCATTGCCGTTGCATTTATTGTAAACTACGCCACTCCTGCAAAATTGGGAACCCGTATATTCTTCTTCCCCGCAGAGCGGAGTCGGCGTGGTGCCGCTAAGACAGAAATGGGTCTCAGGATTGAACCAAGTGCTGCCGCACAGCTTTCCTACAACACCACCATTGCACACCTCATCCGGAGGATTGTATTCCTTGCCGCCACATTTGGCAAAGAGGTAATTGTTGCGGCAAAAATAATAAATAGGATCGTACTGAGATTTGCCGATGCCATCCTTGTCACCGCATTTGTCATAAGTCTGGCTGTTATGGCAGAATTCATTTTCCTCATTGTAATTGCCGCAGTCGCTAAGGGAAGAAGAACTTCCCCCTTCGCTGCTTGATGAAGATGCTTCTACGCTGGAAGAACTCTGCTCCTCTGTGGAGGAGGAACTTCCCCCTTCGTTGCTTGATGACGATGTCTCCTCGCTAGAGGAACTCTGTTCCTCTGTGGAAGAAGAACTTACCTCTTCGCTACTTGATGAAGATGCCTCCGCACTGGAGGAACTTCCCCCCTCGTTGCTTGACGACATGGCGGCCATCTCCTCCAAATCTCTTTGGCTTGGGTAGTCGAAAGGTCCCTTTTCGGAACATGACAGAAGTAAGAAAAATGCAACCCCTAATATATATTTTTTTTGCCGGATGTTAACTTTTGTGTCATTGTTGAGTCTATAAGTGCTAGGCCTTGCCCGCACTGCAAACTCCTGCATTTTGAGTGTTATACATCATCATGTACATAAATATAGCTTTTTTTTAAGCCGTTGTCAAGGTTTTTTGATTTTTTTTTAAAAATTCATGTTTTTTCCACTCCCCACTCCCTAAGCGAATAAAAAATTTCCGTGCCTGTCAAGGCATTGTTAGGAAATTTTTAACAGCCAAAGGCTGGCCCCAAAGGGGTGAACGAGGCTCTGGCCGAGTGAATAAATCAGCAATAAGTAATGGTTAACATTTGAGGAAAATTCCTAAATTTTAGAATACCACTAAGCTGTGACAGGTTTAAAGCCACTTGAGCTTTTTTGTTTTCCGTAGCCATAAGCTGCAAAATTTTCAGTCTTTTCGCCGGTTTTATCGACATTGCTTTTCTCATCAGGTTTTTCGATAGCTTCATCGGTTTCGTTTTTCTCATCAGGCTTTTTGATATTTTTATTACTCTCATTATTTTCATTGCTTTCATTATCTTCGTCGCTCTCATTATCTTCTTTGCTTTTTCTATCTCTCTCGTCAATCGGGAGGTGCGCGGTATTTATCGGTTTTCACAAATTCCGAATGCTCATTTGATATAGCCGACATTCTCATAAACATAATTTCCGGATCTTCGTATTTTGATTCAAGTTTTAATTGCATTTGTTTTGAAAGACTAACCATATGCACATCTGTTTTTGTTTTGCATCTTCTCAAATCGTGGCGATATGCATCGCGCTCTTTTTCTATTTTCACAGCCTTTTCATACAAAATAGGATCGTTATTTCTCAAATATTCCATATCTGCCGGTGATAGCCTTTGCCCCGATTTCAGTTTATTTTTAATGCCTTGCAACCTTTTAGCTTTTATGTCTTCGTTGCTCTGTTTTAATAATATTAAACCAGTCTCGTTTTTTTTAATTCCCTGTTGTTCAAATCTTATATTGAACTGCTTTCCGGAATAAGAAAACACGCCTGCTTGCATAGTGGCGACATTCATATCAGTAACTCCTTTCAATATATTATCGGCATTTAACAAGAAATAGTTAAGCGAAAATTTTCTATTTTCCCCAAATGAACAATTTTGTAAAAATTATCGCTTTTGATTTGGAAACCACCGGCTTGGATATAAGCAAAGATGAAATAATAGAAATAGGTGCAATACTTTTTTCCGTTAAAGAAAGCCGAGGGCGCATGGTTCCGGAAAAATTAGATGAATTTCAGTCTCTCGTAAAAGCTTCAAAACCTATTTCCTCCGAATCCGAAGCCTCTAAGGTAAACAAGATAACAAATGAAATGCTTTTGAACGCACCATCCTGCACAGAGGTCTTGCAAAAATTTAAAATTTTTTGCGATAACTCAAATTGCCTTGTTGCACACAACGCAGATGCATTTGATAAAAGATTTTTAAGCTCGGCTTACGGCAAGCATTCCGTTCCCGCTCCGACGCAACCCATTTTAGACAGCATAAAGATGTCGCGCAATATAATACAGCTTCCGAATTACAAGTTGGCAACCATAGCCAAGGTACTTGAAGCCAGAAGCGAAATTTCTTTGAAAACAAAAGAAGATGCAATGCACCGCGCCGGTTATGACTGCGAAATACTCATGCATATTTTTGTCGCGCTTTTGCGGAGCAGGCTTTCCAATGAAGAATGGAATGCGCAGGAATTTTTGCAAGCCCTCAAAAAAAAAGACATTCACCAAGACTCCACGCAGATAAAACCGATGAGGCCAAAGGCAACCGGCTTTTTTTAAACCTCAAAATTCAGCCACTGAAACATAGGCCTTAAAACTGCGTATTTTGCTCGGTTTTTCTTATATAGCAGATAGGCATCGTAGCTTCTGTTTTCCAAGTAGTATTTGTTAATGTCCAAACCGAACCAGTCTGCTATGGTTATTAACTCCGTTATTTTGTTCACCAGTTTTTGCAATTTCTCGCTGTTATCCAACTCCAAATTTTGCATTTCCTGTACCCTTGAAATTAATTTGGTCAGCCTCTCTATAAATAACTTGTCCAGAACCATGGAATTTAACGGAATTTGCAATGCATTAAACTCTTCCTTCAAATCCTTTATTTTTTCAAAAGCGGATGTGGAATCATTGTAAAGGGCTTCTATCGCGAGCAACCTGATTTTTATGGTTATGTTGAGTATCATGTTTTGCCTTAACGGATTGGCAAGCGAGTTTGAACGGTCTGCAAGGCAGTCAAGGCTTATTCCGAATTTTTCGGAAAACTCCAGCAAGCCTTTGCTTATAGCAGATAGTTTTATCATTGAATGCATTTCGTTGATTTCCGCTAAAATATCTTGCGGAAGCTCGTGCATGCGAAACACAAATGCACTAGGGTAAAGTTTTTTGAAGTCCGTTTGATCCAATTCCTCTTTTTCCGCAAAAATCGGTATGCGCTTGGAATGGGCATTTGTCGGCTGCAAAACAATTTTCACCCTGCCTACGGAATCTGTAACAACCAAAACGCTCGCGCTTTTGTTTTCATAGGTGTCCGGACTTGTGTAGGTAGCTTGCAAAATCAATTGATTGTCTCTGCTTTTTATGGAATTTGCTTTTATGTGCGAAGAAGATTGATGGGGCAGTTTTAAATGTATTTTTGTAGCTTCCGCTGCTATTAAAATATAGTGCATGGGTATTTTCGGGCGTACATATTCCGTCCAAATTTCCGTTCCCGTTTTGCCGTGCTCATTGGATTTTACATTGCTCAAAATGGTTAAAACTTCGTTTTCCAAAACGTTTCCGTCCGGCAAGAATTTCTTCAAAAGTTCTATAGCCCGCAAGCAGTAACGCATATTTTGCACCGGCTCCAACCCTTCGATGTCATTGAAGAACCAACCGCAACTGGTATAGGAATACAAGCAGAATTTCTGCATTTCCAAAAGGGAGAACAAATTTACTCTGTCTTCTTTCTCCGCATGGGAGCGAAGAACCGATATGGCAAATTCCTCTTTGCGCTCCGGATTCTCCGGCTCAAGAATAACATCAATGTATTGATCCCGCACTTCCCAGCATTTGATATCGCTTAAAATCGGCAGTTCTCTCTCAAAAATTTCATCTGCAATTTTCTTCACCGCATCAAAAGCCTGCCTTAGAGGCTTTCTCCATTTTTGATTCCAATCTGCTCCTCCGCCTGTTGAACAACCGCAATCTCTGCACCATCTGCCAACGCCATGTGCGCAACTCCAAGCCGAGCCTTCATCGTGGGCCCCTTTAATTTGAACCTCAAATTCGGGCGGATTTTTTTCCAAATACCATCCGTAGTTCACGGGAACAATGTTGTTTTGCGGACAAAATTTCTCAAATAGCCAAGCCGCGCACATATCGCCGAAAGGTTCATGGTGCCCGTAAGATTCGCCGTCCGTTCCTATGGAAATCAACTGGTTCCCTGTTTTGCTGCTGTTTTTTGCACTTAAAATTTTATTCCCGAAGCTGGCACCGTTTTTCAGCAAATGCTCAAAGCTAACCGCGGTGGAGAGATCCGCATCGTAAAAGAACACATCCAAATGCCCTTCGCAAATCCTATTCCCTTTTGCATCCGTTGGAATTATTCTATAGGCTCTTGTTGTGTCTATATCTCCTTTGGAGCAATCTACCCATTCCGTATTTTCTTTGAGTGGCTTGAACGACTCCGCCTGTTTGGGCGAGAGTATTGTGAATTTTATTCCCTCTTTTATCAGCGTAACAACAGTGGCCATGTCTATGGCTGTTTCGGCGAGCCACATCCCTTCCGGTTTTCTGCTGAAATGGAACACAAAATCCTGAATGCCCCAGCGGATTTGCGTTATCTTGTCCTTGGTGGATGCAAGAGGCATGATTATGTGGTTGTACACCTGCGCTATTGCGTTCCCGTGTCCGTCAAGCCGTTCTGCGGAAAGCATATCGCCTTCCTTTATATTGTTGTAAATATCGGGCTTTTGAATTCTGATCCAGTTCATCAGGGTAGGGCCAAAGTTAAAGCTCATATAACTATAGTTGTTCACTATTGCTTCTATGCGTCCGTTTGAGGAAAGAATGCGCGATGCTCCGTTAGGAGAATAGCATTGTTCCGCTATTCGCGAGTTCCAGTCGTGACTGGGGGTTGCGCTATCTTGCAGTTCAACCATTCCGGTCCAAGGGTTTTCCCTAGGGGGCTGGTAAAAATGGCCGTGTATGGTTAGGTAAAGCGGATTTATTCCCATTGGAAAGGTGTCCCATCTAAATTTAAAACTTCTGCACCCTGTAAACGCTGATATAAGATTTGCATGGCCTCCTTCACTACCTCATCACGAGAGTCTGAAACCGCTGTAAACCACAATTCCGGTTCTTGGTTTATGCGCACGTAGCAACGGTCAGCTATGTGTTGCATGCCGACCATTATTTCCAATGTGCATTTAACACCATTTACGGTTACATTTCTTATCCAACGAATGCTAGGCATATTCCGGGTAAATATAGAAAATGCGAGGCGGCTTACCTCCACATTCCAACCCCGTAAACCCATTCAAGTTCAACACTTCCATCCCTGTCTGTTCTGAAAATCTGCGTTGAATCTTGCAAGATTAGGCGCAGTTTGGCTAGAGTTTCCGGGTGCGGGTGTCCGTAGGAATTGTTTTTGCCCGCGCTTATAAATGCCATTTTCGGCTGAACTTGCGCCAGAAAATTCCAAGAGGATGAAGTTCCGGAGCCGTGATGCCCGGCTTGCAGAGCTGTGGCTGAGAGCAAGGGTTCCAGTTCCAAAATGCTTTTCTCCTGCGGAGCTTCCAAATCACCCATAAATAAGAAACTGTTTTGCGAATCGCTCAGTCGCATAGCTACGCTGGCGGCATTTTCGGTTAGGGAGGAATTTTGGGCTGGGAATAGAATTCTGGCAGTCCAGGGCAAAAAGTCTGCAAGGGTATCGTTCCGGTAAATTTCTTGCATTTCAATACCGGCTTCGTTTAAAAGCATTATTAGTGGTTCCTCGTTGGCATCTTTTTCCAAAAGCACTCTGTTTATGCGAATTTCACCGTTTTTTGCCATTTTAACAAGCGTGGTCATGCCGCCTGTATGGTCGTTGTGGCGGTGGCTGAGAACAATGGAGCATAGGGTTTTGATGCCTCTGTTTCGGAGCATTGTGTCTATGCCGGAGCTTGGTGTTCCGGTATCGTAAAGCGAACTGCAGTTTTTGCCTTTTATTAAAAAAGAAAGCCCTTGCCCCACGTCGAGCATTTCTATATAAAGTTTATCCTGATTTTCCGGCGAGCCGGAGATACAGGCAAAAAAAAGGGTGCAAAGAAATAGCTTTCCCAAGCGAAACATAACGGCCTCCAAAACAAGGTTATCTTGCTGAGGCGTCGCAATGGTAGGTAAAAAATAATCCCCCGCAAAGGCAAATATAGAAAACGAAGATTTGCCCCTACCGCTTCTTTTTTCCTTTCACAATTTTCGCCTCAATGATTTTGCCTTTCGGAGGCTCTGCTTTGCCGGCAAGGGCGGGTTTTTTACGGCCTATTATCATGTATTGGGCTATGCTCCATATATTGGAGATTGTCCAGTAAAGCACCAAGCCGCTCGGCATAACCGAACTGAATACGAACATCATGGCCGGCATCATCCAGACCATCATCTTTTGGTTGGGGTCTGTGATGGTTTGTTTTGTTTGGAACCAAGTTGTGATTACCATGAGGAACGGCAAAACCGAAATACCTTCCGGCATAAGGTAGGGAATGCTAAACCCGCTCCAAATGATATCGCTTTTTGAAAGGTCGCTAATCCATGCAAAAAACGGAGCTTCCCTCAACTCTATTGACCGCCCAAGGACTACAAACAAGCCTATGAAAATTGGCATTTGCAAAAGCATCGGCAAGCAACCGGCAAAACCGCTGAACGGTGAAATTCCGTGCTTTGCGTAGAGCTTCATCATCTCTTCTCGCTGGGCACGCATATCGCCGCGATACTTTGCGCGAATAACGTCAAGTTCCGGCTTTAGAACCATCATTGAACGGGTAGAGCGTATCTGTTTTAGAGCTAGAGGGGTAGTTACAACTTTCACCAGAATAGTCAAAAGAATTATAGCAATTCCGTAATTTGGTATTATCGAATAAAAAGCATTTAGTATTTGCAAAAGAATTCCGCATAGCCACACAAACCATTTATCTGCGCCCATCCATTCCCAACCGCTTACTATGATTTTTTCATAACCCTGCTCCATCTTTTCAATCTCTTTCCAATTGAGCGGCAAAACGGTGAAATCAACCGCAATGGAATCGCTGTTCATGTTATCGCTTATTGTCAAAGCATAGGTACCCGGATCTTTTTCGTTTCGTTTTTCTTTTACGGGTTCCGCGCCGAGAGATGCCTCGCTTACGCCGTCAAAATTTATTATTCCCGCTATATATTTTCGTCTAAGTCCAACCCACAGTGCCTTGCCCGGGTCCCGGTTTAAAAAAGTTTTGCCTGTCACGGTTTCTCTTTGCACGTTGTAGGTGTTGTTAAAAATTACTTCGCTGAACAGATAATTCATCCCAAAGGATTTGCCAACAGGGATATCCTCGGTTTCCCTCATTCCGCCTTTCCAGTTTAGGGTATATAGCTTGGGGGCAAAGTTCTTTATCCGTGTCACATTTTTAACGGAATGTCCTTCTTTTGTGAATTTATATTCTCTGATCATCGCTCTGCCTTTTTTATCTTTCCATTCAAAGGCGATGGTCGCGGAGTCTTTTACAACAATACTGTCGGCTGTCGGCTCGCTAATTGAAAAAATTACATCTTCAAAATTCTCTTGGTCAAAACTTATGCTTAGGGCGCCATCATTCTTATTTTGCAAAAGCTCCGGGTAATTTCCAAGGCTGTCTGCTAGGGTTTTTGGAACTATGCTTGTGATTTTTGCCCCTGTGGAGCTTAGGGTAATCCAAAAGCGGTCGGTTTCAACGCTAATATCCCTATTGCTAGGCGGTGCGGCTTCTTCATCACCTTCGCCTTCGCCTTCGCCCTCGTCCTCGCCCTCTTCTTTCTCTGCCGAGCCCTTTAAAGGCTGGTTAGCAACTGATTTCTGAGTGCCGGACAGCGTTTTTTCGCCCTTTATGGCAGCAAGGGAATCCATTCTTGCTTTCTCCAAGGCTATTTCCCTAGCTTTTTTCTGCAACTCTGCCTGTGAGAGTTCTTGCTGTTTGCTGGAATTGTTTATTGACCATACGAACAGGAGTATTATTAGGATTATTCCTATGATTGTATTTTTGCTCATCGTGGGGATAATCTAGAAAATTCTACATTTACCTTTTTATGCACGACATCCTAGTTATTGGTGCTGGCATTGCCGGTTTAACCGTTGCCCTGAAAGCGGCGGAAAAAGGCAAACGCGTTTTGCTCCTCACAAAGGGTGCCAAACCGGACGGCTCCACGAATTACGCTCAAGGCGGAATAGCAGCCGTAACCTCGCCCGAAGACTCTTTTGAAAGCCACATCGCAGACACCCTGGAGGCAGGGGACGGACTTTGCAAAAAAAGACAGGTGGAAATTTTAACCAAAAACGCTCCCAATGCAATAGAGCAGTTGATTAAATGGGGAGTTAATTTTACAACCGCCAGTGATGATGCCGGTTCCTTTGATTTGCATTTGGAAGGTGGGCATAGTTTTCGCAGAATTTTGCATACCGCAGATTTAACCGGCAAAGAAATTATGCGTGCCTTGCTCGTGAAGTTAAAACAGCATTCACAGGAAATAGATTTTATTGAGCGCAGCACGGTTTTGGATTTGCTCATACAAAAGTCGCGTTGCATTGGGGCTGTGGCTGCAGAGCAAAATGCAAAAAAGGCAAGGGCTATTTACGCAAAAACGGTTGTGCTTGCAACAGGCGGGGCCGGGAGGCTTTGGCTGCATTCAACCAATCCTCCGGATGCTTGCGGAGAGGGAATTTCCATTGCGTATCGCGCTGGGGCGGCACTTCAAGATTTGGAGTTTATGCAGTTTCACCCCACCAGCCTTTACGCGCCGCAGCTCAAAAAAACTTTTTTAATATCGGAAGCGGTGCGCGGCTTTGGCGGTATTTTGAAAAACCACAAAGGCGAAGAATTTATGAACGATGTTCATCCGCTCCGCTCACTCGCCCCCCGCGACATTGTAGCCAGGGCAATTTTGAGCGAAATGCAGCGCACGGGCAAAGATTACATGTATTTGGACATCACTCATCGCAAGGCAAAAGACATAAAAACGCATTTCCCGAACATTTACGCAAAATGCCTTGAGTGCAAAATAGACATCACAAAAGACTGGATTCCCGTTGTTCCCGCAGCGCATTACATGTGCGGCGGTGTGCTGGTTGATTCTTACAGCAGAACAAACATAAAAGGCCTTTACGCCTGCGGCGAAATCAGCGCAACCGGCGTCCACGGCGCAAACCGCCTAGCCTCAAATTCGCTCTTGGAGAGTGTGGTTTTCGCTTTGAGAGCTTGCGAGGACATGAAAAAAAATTGTCTGAACCCCGATTTTCAACTCTCAACTCTCAACTCTCAACTCTCAACTCTACGTGATGTATCTAAATTAAAAAAGAAAGTTCAAACAATCATGTGGGAGCATTGCGGTATTGTGCGGTCAATGGAGGGATTGAAAATCGGGCTTGAAAAATTGATGAAGCTGGAAAAAGTTGCCGATTTTGAGTTTCGCAATTTTTTGGAAAGTGCAAAACTTGTAATGGAATGTGCTTTGAAAAGAAAGGAATCCAGAGGGTTGCAGTGCTTAACGGATTATCCTGAAAAAAATCCCAGGTGTTTAAAGCATTATACAATAAAAAAAGGCCCGGAATAAGTTTCCTTATTCCGAGCGTTTGCATATAAATTTATTTGAAGTCGTATCTAAAGTTCAATTCAAAACGGTTCAAAGAACGGTTGTCGTTACTAAAATTCGGTGCGCCATCATCTTTTGTAGTAGGCTCACCTTCTTTAGGTTTGGAATAGTCTGTTGAGAGATTTACATACTCAAAAACGAGTTTGGCGGCAGAAGTGAAATTATAGCCAAGGCCCGTAGATATAAACAAATTGCTTTCTGCCTGATTGTTCCTTCTGCTGTCGTCATCAAGGCTTTCTCCTCCAACACTGCCTGTTAAAGAAAGATTGGCAGGTAATTTAACCGATACACCACCCCATCCGCCGATTGACTTTATGCCGCCAAGGTCTTTTTCACTGCCGTCTTTACCTTTGACTTTACCATAAGCACGACTCTGACCCAAACTTCCATCGCCATAACGGCTGAGATTTTGACCCCAGAAAAATTCTCCGGTAAGGGTTATAATATCTATTACAGGCAAAGACACATCAGCACCAAACCCATAAGTCGGTTCCGGTCTGATAAAACGTGCCGTATCGTAAGAATTTGCTGCTTCGGATTTAGCAAAAAGCCCGCCAATACCTACTGCTATATTTGCCTTTTCACCTGCCCAGCTTGCCGGGAGTTTTACCCCAACGCGTCCCTGTGCGGCCGGTGTAGAAGGAGCATCGTTATCGGAAACATTCAGAATTTCCGAGTCCTCCTTAAGCGCATCAGTCCGAGGTTTGTAACCGTAAGTGCGATCGTGCGTTGCGGCAACAGCTATTTCAACCGGGCCAAGAACCTGAGTTATGCGAATTTGCGGACGGCGGTTGCCCAAGTTACCGGCACCGTTAAAACTGCTTGCGTTTACAGAAGGAGGGTCAAGCGGAGTGAATAAATCATCTGTTTGGCCGAATAAAAGCGATAAGCCCAGATCTTTGAATTTTACGGCACCCCAAGACTGCCTTACACGGAAATTAGGATTTGTGCCACTAGCAGCATTAGCACCACCGGCAAAGTTATTGTAGCCGCTATTGCCGGAAAAATCCGCTTCAAATTTTCCGGTTAAATCCGGTTCGCCTTCTTTTGAAGGGCCGACTAAATTCAAACCGAGCCTTGTGCGGGCAATGCTAAGAGAAGTTCTGCTTTGAGCATCTCCTGATCCATTCCTAGCTTTTGATGACCACAACCCATCAGTCAAATCGTTTTCATAAGCTGCTCCCAATTCCAAACGCCCGTATATTTGGACTTTTGTTCCGCCCGGTGTCACGACCGGTGATTCTTGCGCTGCTGCAAATGAAACGCCTGCTAACAAAGCGGCAACAGACAGCTTTGCCAATTTTGCGGTTTTGTTCTGAGTCTTCATAAAATTCCTCTGGTTGAGTTAAACCGCATACAAAGTTAGAAACCGCTTATTAAATTTCCATTAGGGATTAACTAAAAAACGGTTAAAGATCTGCTAAGAAAATGTTAAGCTAATTCTCAACTCTCAACTCTCAACTAATAGTTTACTATATTTAAAGTCATGCTGCCGCTAGAGTCTGCCATATACAAGAGCTATTTGGAAACCGCCGCTCCGAATATGCTGAAAGCTAAGGGCGACCCATGGAAAGTGGAAATAGACACGCTTTTGAAGCATTACGGTTCTTTTTTGCTGGACGGCTGGGGAACGCTCTACAGCAAGGGTGATTTTATTTACCCCGGAGCTATGGATTTTATGGCCGCGCTTCGCAAGGCGAATAAAAATATTAGGCTAATAACAAATTCCGCTTCACGCTCGATAAAGCAAATACAAGATGACCTTCGCTTAACAGGTATGGACTTTGAAACCCACGAAATTATATCTTCGGGCAGTTTGCTCGCATTGCTAAACGAAAACATAGGGCTGAAAGAGGTTTATTATTTAGGTGGTAAAGATGGATTGCTGTTTTTGGAAGAGGCAAAAATACAGGCTGTGGAAAATCCATCCGAGCCGATAGTTATACTTAGCGGAATACATCCCACTGAAGCGGAAATGGACAAAGCCGTAGAGATTTTATCAAATGAAAATTCAAAAGTTTTGGTGCTGAATCCGGATGTTTACGCTCCGAACCCGGACGGCGAAAAAATCCCCGTCACAGGCTACATTGCAAATACCTTAAAAGAAAAAACCGGCTGCCAGCTTTTGTTTTGCGGAAAGCCTTTCCCTTTGATTTACCAAATAGCACTTCGCAGCCTTATACCCAGCACAGAGAGTGTTATAATGATAGGCGATACCCTTGGAACGGACATAGCCGGAGCAAGCATAGCCGGCATAGATTCCGCTTTGATGCTCGGCGGGAATGTAAAAGAGAGCGAGCTAAGGGACGATATTTACTCGCTGGGAATTAGCCCGACTTATATACTTGCACATTTTTCCCCATCATAATGTTGCCCTTCCGGGCATTCTATTGTGCAGTTGCTGCCGTCATAATATTGCCCTATAGGGCAATCACACCCGCCTTCGGAATTTTTACTTGCCCCTTTAGGGCAACTATTTAAAAAATCATCTGAGCAAGATGAAAATGACTCACCTTCAGAATTTCCATGTGTATTTTTAGAGCATTCATCATCATCTGAACAAGATGAAAACAAAAAGGTGCTCAGGGTAACTGCGACTAAAAATTTAATCATATTCATGTATGTAATATAGTAAATGACATTGTTGTCCCATAAAAATTATTCATTTGCCTTAAACCCCGCAAATATCCGTGTTGAGAGGGCGTTGCTCGCAACGCCCCTACATTTGTTGCAATTCGGCACCTTTGTGTAACCGTACCGTAGAAACAAATAATGAACCGTAAAAACACGCAAATTGACCAATTAACCTCGTAGGGGCGTTGCGAGCAACGCCCTTTCACCACTACAAGCCTCAGGTACAGGCTCGGATGCCGGAATATAAACCGCGTTTTTGAGCGAAAAACGCGGTTTTTTAAGAAAAATTTATTTTACCCTTGCTTTTTTCCGAAA
>LIUH01000069.1:0-2251 GCA_001462225.1 Fibrobacteria bacterium GUT31
CGTCAAAAGTCATGGGTTTTATTCTCAAGCCATTTGGGTGCTCCGTTTCGCATTGAACTCTCGCCATTTTCAATCTCCTTTTGCTTTGAATATAGAAATTTGCACAGGCACTCTGTTTATGGTGGGAATGCTTACAACTGTGTCGTTGCTCGTGAGCGGCAACCCAAACCAAGACATGCAAACAAGTTTCACCTTGCTTAAGAATATCAAGATAAATATACAAAATTTTCGATGGAAACCATACTTGCGGGGGACACCCCCGCAAAAAAAATAAGACTCTTTTTTCAAACGCTCCGCTCAGAAAAAAGGACGCCCCCGAGCTTCACGAAAAATAATAACGATTACCCAAGCCATAAAAAAACGCAAGAGTGCAATCTTCTTTTTTCCGCGCCAAAAAAGAAGCAAAAAGACGCCTCGCCCCTCGGATGCCTTGGCCCATTGCAAAAACCGCGCCACCGCCCCCAAACCCCCGGAACACAGGCGGCTCCGCCGCGAAGCAAAAAAATGGGGGCGGCGTCACGGTCAAGCATTTTATTTTTTTTTCTTGTGTTTTTCGCTACTCGCTCAAAACGAAAAAAAAGTAAAATGTTTTGCGAAAAACATTATGCTATTGCAGAAATATAAATGTTTGCTTGCTCCGCTTCGCAAAAAAAACGAAAGGTTTTCGGGCTTCCCCTTGGGTATTAGTGAAAGGGGAAGCCCGAAAAAAACGGACTTCCTTGAAACAACAACTTCTTGCGAAAGCAAGAGCAACCGCCGAAAGGCAAGAGACACAACATGGAACAGGCAATACCAGTCAAACTGCACCAGTCATTCAAAGACATGTATCCGAACATCAGCGAATTTCTGGAAACTCCAGCAAATGGCAGCTACAAGGAAATTACCAGAAAGCTGTTCAGGCTGCTAGAGCTATGGAACAACGAAGGCGGAGACATCCAGTCAACGCTGACGAAAATTTACGACCATATAACATACTGCGACAGCAAGAAACTAACAAGCAAACTAAAAGCCGTCGCGCACGAAATCCAGCAAAGAGTCATAGAATTGAAAAATGACTCTTGGGAGAAAACTCTTTCATTCAAAATGGAAAAAGAACGGAAAACGAAAAATCCCTCTATGAACTCCATGGCGGCCCTATTGTCGTATATCCTGAACCTTCTCGGCAGGTCGCAGCCTTTGGAAGTGAGCGTGTAGCAGTAATCCTCGCCTGTCTGCTGCTTGGCGGCGTAAGCGGCCAACACAATCGCGTCAAGCTTGGCTATGTACGTGGCACATAGCATCTGGAATTGCTTGTGCCAAGGTCGTAATTCAAATTCTCTGCCATCCAAGTTTGCTTGTCTATGACTACGGTTTTGTAAGTTTTACCGCCACCTCGCAGATAGCCGCCATGTTGCTCAACTCGCTGAAATGAACAGGAACGCCCAGAGACGGCGTAGTCGTTCCCCACCTGCCCGGCCCCGCAAGCAAAACATTCTCGCCTTTCAGCTTCTTGTTTATCGCGCCCACCAAGCGGGCCGTCTGATACTTGTCCTGCTCCGAAAGCTCAAGATACTCCTTCGCCTTTATGAAAATAACATATCCCAGCGGAAGCCTCACGTTGCCGCCCATGAAATTGCCCGCAGAGGAAAAAAACACATCCTCCTCTTTGGGCTGCGGAATTTCTATGGCCCTGCCAAGACCTTTGGTTTGCAAAGGGCGGCATTGCAAAAGGTTAAATCTGAAATCGCCATCCGGAGTGAAGTTCGCAGTGAACTCTATATCAACAGGATAATTGTAGGCGGTTTTCAGTGCGTTCAAAACGGTGCGGACAAAGTCGGGGAATTTTGTCTCGGAGAGCAGTTTCTTGAAATCCAGGATTTGAGGGACGGCGTCATATCTGTAGCCGAGTTCACGCATACGGTTTAGCGTGGCCGAGTCCGTGCTGAAAAAAATGCTCTTGTCCGTTTTCAAATCGCCGCTCAATAAATTCTCCAAAGTAGGAATGGGCGTATCTGGCTCTTGTTTGCGGTTCTTGGGTTGGGTTGCCCTCACGGGCAACATCACATTTGTGAGCACTCCCGCCATTAACGGTGTGCCTGTGCGGCGTTGCGTTGCATTGCATTGTGTATATCATTCCGTAGAGACGGATAATTATCCGTCTCTACAACGACGTTGTGCAATATTTATCAGAATCCGGGGTTCGGACAAAAGGCAAATTTCGTGGCTGAATTTTTACTATATTGCCTACCAAGGAGAAACGTATGCAACAACA
>LIUH01000069.1:2439-2611 GCA_001462225.1 Fibrobacteria bacterium GUT31
TGAAAAACTTGCCATAACGTGCAAAGCAGCGGCGTTACGGCAAGCGGGAGATGAAGAAGGAGCCAGCCACCTTATAAGGAAAATCCCCATGCCTTCGTATATAGCGAAGGTTATGAAAGATAAAGTGGGGGTGGACTTTCTCACCAAAGGCGATTGGAATTTAGCGGAAGCG
>LIUH01000069.1:2769-18205 GCA_001462225.1 Fibrobacteria bacterium GUT31
GAAGCGGAGGCTGAATTTGGACACGGCTGGCTTAATTAGTAGCATTGTTGAGGCAACGTATAGTATTGATGCGGGGCGTAAAGGATTTGCCACCAGAGGGAAGGAAGCGGAAGGGCGTATATCCTACGAAGATGGTATAGCTAAGGCTATGACCGTTTTCAAAGAGTCCTATACCATCGCCGATCCTCTAACCTTGTTACTTATTGAATACACCTACATCACGCAGGAAAAGCAACTGTGCGACAAATCCGACAAGGATACGATCAACAGTTTAAACAAAGCGGTTGAAAGTTTTGATGACGCTTTTCTTGCTCTTAAAACGGTGGAAGACCCCTCTTATAAAGCGACTGAAACCACGTTCCCCCACAACAAAAACTTCCGTTATAAAGGTTACCCAAAGGATGCTTACCACATCGCCTTTATCGCCCATAAAACCAGACTGCAAAACATAATCCGTGCCCCCGGGATTGACCCTATTGAAAAAGAATTGTTAAAACAACGTATCGCCAATCTTCCCGCTGCCCAAAGCGGGTATGTTGAAAAACAGAAAAAAGCATTTGCGAATTAACAATAATTATGGGGCGTATCTGGCTCCTGTTTGCACACCTTGGTTTGGGTTGCCCTCACGGGCAACGGGTCGGTTGCGAGCATTCCCGGCATTAACGGGGTGCCTGTGCAACACCACGTTGCACAATGCAAACCACACCGTAGAGACGGATAATTATCCGTCTCTACAACGTCGTTTCGCAACGACGTCGCACAACGATATGGCACACATCATGGCGAATGGGGCGACCGTGAAGTCGCCCCTACATCGTTGGGTGGGAACGCATTATTACCGTGCCGTGCGTAAATTGTGTTGTATGCAACATGAAATGGCAAAATCCCCTAAATCCTAAAAATCGGGGGTATCGGGGCGAGGCTAGTTACATAGTTAGCGTATTTTTATATATTAGCATTATGCAATACAAAGTTACAATAGATGTTCCCGACAGTCGGGTGTCTTTTGCGGAAGATTTTTTCAAAGCAATATCTTTTGTGAAAGAAGTTATTCCTTTTGAGGCAAATGAAGTTACCAATCTGGATATTTTGCAGAGCATAGACTCATACGAGAGTAAGACTGTGCAGCCGGTATCAATCAATCTGGAAGATTTAAAACAATTGATATATGCTTGAATTGCTTTTTATGCCAAAAGCTATAGCCGACTTGGGTTATTGGGTTAAAAATGACCTAAAAACGATAAAGAAAATTTATAGCCTTTTAGAAAATATGGCTCAAATGCCGTTTGATGGTTTGGGGCAGCCTGAGCCGTTGAAAGCGAAAGGATTATTGTCCATTCCATTTTTGGGCATTATCAATAAGGTTATTACAAATTTCACGTTCCCCCATCGGGAAAATCCTTTCCCTCGGGGGTGGCGGGGTTCGGACAAAATGGCTTCAAGTTGTATCTTTGATGCAACGCACAGAGCACATAGTGTTCTTAACGCCGCTGGTACTGCCAAAGCCCTCGCTGTTGCCTAGGCTGTCGCCGCCGGATTCGTCGCCATAGCATCTGCTGCGTTTTTCGTTGTAAGCAAGGTTCTCGGCCATCCAAACTTGATTGCCGATTTTAACGGTTCTGTATATTTTGCCGTCCCTTGGGTCGGTGAAACCGTGGCATTCTACGCAAAAATCAAACCCTTTTTGAAATGGCTTTCCACATTTCTTGCAAACTTTGTCAAGCTCTGAAGTTTCATTCATAAGTTATGCCGCAAATCAAACGCTTTGCTTCTATATACTGTAATCCCTTCATATCCGTTTTTTATTAAATAATCATTCACAGCCTTCACATCTTTATCGTCACAATCTGGGCCAAGCATTATAGACTTAACAATATTTTTATCAAAACGTTCATAAAGACTTTTTGTAATTCTATTTTTCATAAATTCAATTTTTACCTTTTTTTCTATACGTTCTCTTTCTTCTGGATTGACATACGCTAAAACTGCTCTAATTTCTTGTTCGTGTTTCCAAGCTGCAAGTTTATAGGAACCTGAGTAACAATCCAACAAATATTTTAATCCCCAAATCTCTGATGGTGCAGAATGTTCTTTGGATAATGAATCAATAAAATTTTTATCTTGTTTATACAGTAGTTTATACAGAGTCAATGAGTCTTCATAAACCGTTTCTATTGGCTCGTCATAACATACATCATTTACTACACGGGAAATTTCAGACTCAGATTTTTGCACTGATTTTTCAAATTTATCTTTATCAAATTCTATTGCTATACCATCTGTTCCTGCGTATTCTTTGTTCCAAAAGGCAAAAGAATCTTCTAAGTAGCTCATAGAAAATATATAACTATTATCACGAGGATCTTTGGGATTTTTAATAATTTCATCAAAATTCTTTTTGCTGCATTTGTACTTTTTTATTATATTGTCTTCGTTTTCTAACAGTAAATCATATAAATACAAAGATTCTAATGGATCGTTTGTAGATCTGCAATGATTAAAACGAAGGTGTATCTGAGGAATTCCATTTTCGTTTTCTTTGTACTCTTCGTTATCTTTTGGCGGAAATATTTTTTCTAAAATATTCCTTTTCGTATAATGCCAAATTGGTTTCGGCGATTTTTCTATTGGCTTGTCGCACGTTGGGCATTCATTCATAAATAACCTCCTGTGGTTATTTCCCTTGGTTCTGTTTAGTCTGCCAGACTTGTGGGAAGTAAGGGTTTGGCAGGGGTTGCGCCACCGTGGCACAATTCTTTGTATTCACCGCCCGTCTTCGGCTAGCGGTGGCGGCAAGGGTGCAAGCACCCCAGCCGCTCAGTTCTTTAAACAACGAACTGAGAACAAGACAGACTTACCGTCGTTGCTCTTGACCACATCGCTGTTGGCGAAGTATATGTACCAGTAGTAGGCGGCGCTACTGCCGCTGCCGCTATCAGAGGAACTCCACCAGTAGCCGCCGTTGCCGACATCGTTGAAAGTTCCATTCGAACTGCCGTAGCCACCCGGCAGGGCCGAAAAGCCATACTCATCCGTGCCGTTGCCATAGTTATACCATCCGCTTTCAGCCTTTAAAAGATTGCCTATTTTTCCCTGACCACCCATTGCCTTCAATGTATCCCATTCCTCTTCGGTAGGCAAATGCCAGTCGCTTGGGCAAGCTTTCATTGCCGTGTTCCAATCATAAAGCTTGCCGTATTTCTCGCAATTGGCAGGGTCATTGTTATAGCACTCGCTACCGCTTGCGTTATAGTTAAGGTTTTCCGCCATCCATGTTTGAGAGCCGATTTTAACGGTTTTGTATGTTTTTTTGTCACGGGAATCTGTAAAGCTGCCCGAAGCGGCTTCTTTTGCCGCTACTTTTGCAGCTTCTTCCGCCGCCTTGCGTTCTGCTTCTTCTGCGATGACCTTATTCTGCTCCGCACTATTCTGCAAACAACGGACAGAAAATAAGGACGAGCTTCCGCTATTTCTATCCCTATCCCAATACACAGAATAGCCTCCTATGCTCAGGTAGTAGCCGGTATTACCCGATTTTTCGGCACTCCACCAATAGCCGCGGTCGCCGACTGCGTTGAATTTTGTTTCGTCTTTGGAGGAATTCAGATTTGAAACAGGGTAATAACCGCCACCTGGGAGAGCCGAAAAGCCCAAAGCATCCGTGCCGTTGTAGGACTCACCGTATTTACTATTGTTCCATCCGCTTTTAGCCTTAAGCTTTTTTGTGTCTTCCGATGACAAAGTCCCCCCAAGATTCACAATACTGCGTAATACTACGTACTTATCTACTGTTATTGTTTCCATCAATTTTTTCCATTCCTCCTCGTTAGGCAAATGCCAGCCGGAGGGACACACCGCCATAGCAGTTTCCCAATCATAAAGCTTGCCGTATTTCTTGCAGTTGGCAGGGTCGTCTCCATAGCATTTGCTGTCTTCCGCGTCGTAGTTAAGGTTCTCCGCCATCCAAGTCTGCTCGCCGATTTTAACGGTTTTGTATGTTCGGTTGTCTCTAGTGTCGGTAAATGAACCCTTTTTTACAGTGGCCAATACTTTCTTCATGTGTTCAGCTTCTTTTTTCTTTTTTTCTGCTTCTTCCTTTTTCCATTCTGCTTCCCTTTTTTTGATTCTTGAGGGGTCCTGGCAGTCCAATAGATCACTTTCCGCCCGACGCATTTCACGTTCCTTATTATTTCTGTCCGAGGTGGCTCTAGATCGCATTGACTCGTTGCTGTTGTCGTTGTTGAGGTTTCTGGCATAGGCATAGGCATCTTGGTATCTGCTTTTGGCAACCTCGTATCTTGCGTGCTCCCCCTCGCATTTAGCCCAGGCCATTGCAGATAAAAGAGCCACCGCTACGACTGCTATTTTGAAAGTTTTCATAGTGCACCCCCTTCGGCTTGCGTATTCTCGCCTTTCTTCTTGCCCCTTCTTGAAGCCTGCATAGCGAGAAAGGCGTATTTGGCTATGTTTATATTCAGCTTCCTAATGAACGGCTCATAATTCGCCGCCCCTTCCACAACCACAAGAGCATTTACACGCTCCACAATTGCGTGATACTTCTCGTCAAGCTGAACTCTCGCCTTTCTCAACGCAATGTCAACCTTCAAACTGCTCTCGTCAACACGGTCTCGCACCAGCCCGGTAAAGGCAATATTGCGGGCTTTCAACTCGGTTACCCAAGGCCCAAGACCAACTATCGCCACATCGGGGGCATACTGACCTTCCAATTCCTGCAAAATATTGTAGGTAGCCGAGGTTTGCTCGTTCAGCGACTTCCGGGCTATATTGCCGTAGGTGTCAAAGACGATTTGTAGGCGTTTTGCCGCTTCCCGCACCCCTGTGTTAAAATGCCTCAGAGCGGTTGTGTTTGACTCCGTAAGCCCCTTCCAAATCTCGTCCCTAGCCCTGTCAGCCTCTTGTATCTGCTCCGTGATGGCACTTTTGACGATTTTTTTGAGGGCTAAGTCCACTTTATCATAAAGCGGGAGATAGGCTTCAAACAGGGGTGCTATGTTCAAAGCGTTTGGTGTTTGCTCCTCCACCAAGGCACAAACACACCCGATAATATAAGGCTTCCCGCCCTTTTTAGCTCAAAAAAGTGGGTTTTCGCCACTTGTGGGCACTTGTGGGCACTTGTGAACATTCTACTTTTACACATTATTTTGCACAATTTTCGGAGGCTTGAAAATGAAGCTTGAAGAGATACAAAAAATACTCAAAGGCTCAAACCACACGCACAAAATGAAGCTGTACGCCCGGAAGACCACCGGAGGGAAAGTAGTAATATGGGTGTACTGCAACTACGAGCGCAAGTCCCTTGCTCTGCCGCCGCTTGTGACATCAAACCAAGGCATACGAGCGGATGAGATGGCACTTCTGAAAAAAGCCATAAGCCGCAGGGACGAGCTTGAATTGCAAGCCGGAGGGCATGGAGCAAACCGGAAGCAGAAGGTTTCCAAGATTGGGCAAGAATGGGTTGAGCATTACACAACCGATTCAAGCCACAGAAACGCGGGGCAGTCGCTGTGCAACTTCATAGAGGCTAATGGAGATATGCCGGTGGGAACTGTGTCAAGGCAGCACATACTCAAAATGATGGATGCAATGCAGAAGAACGGCTACCATACAAACTATATAAGAAGTGCTGCCTCACGCATACGAGCGTTCTGCAACTGGGCGGAGCAGAGAGGCTACATGGACAGAGTGGACACAAGGCGGCTGCTTCCGGCGGAAGTTTTTGGCGAGGTTAAGGCTCTTAGCGAGGATGAAATAAAACGTTTGGTGAGCACACCAATATCCCTGCCTGATGTCAAAGACTTGTTCCTGCTTGGCGTTTACACGGCGCAGCGGGTAGGCGAAATCATGAAATACACATTCTCCCTATACTACGACAAGCAGATAAGGGCAAGGCAGGGCAAAACAGGGAAATTCATAGTAATCCCGCTTTCCGATGGCGCATTGGCCGTGATGGAAGGTTTGAGGCAGAGAAGAGCGAGCGAGGGCATGAGCACAGAGCCTAACGCCCCTATGTTCAGGCTTCCGTCCGGGCCGCAGATTTGCAAAGCGTTCCGGGACTGGCTTGCGGCGGCGGGCATTCCCAAGGGCAAGGTGACGCTCCACAACAGCCGCAGCACGGCCATATCGCTCCTTATCAACAAGGGGGTGCCGGAGAGCGTGACCCAGGAGCTAGCGAACCACTCAGACCCCAAAACCACGGCAAGGTACTACCGGCAGATAGACGACAGCAAGAAGCGGGAGGCATTGGCGAAAATACCGGTTTTTTGAAAAAAGGTCAACAAAAGTCAACTTTTTCAAATAACGGCTTTTTCGTGGTTTTCGCCACTTGTGGGCACTTGTGGGCACTTGTGGGCACTTGTGAGTTTATTTGTGCTTGACAATTCATAAAAAAAATGCTATATTTGAGAGATACAAAAACGCAGTGAGGTTCGCAATGGCATGGTTGGATGAAATTCCCGCAACCGTCGAAGACGGCTACTTAACGCTAATCCCGGAAAATAGCGAAACAAAAACGGTCAAAGACGTTGCGCCGGCCTTTGAGCGATCAGTCAATAATATGATAGCAAACGGATTCTCCGAGGTATTAGATTGATGGAAGAAGACAATTTCGTTCCAGAAAGCCTTTCCAGAACTTATTTTTGGCCTCATATAAGGCACCAAGCATTGAAATTTGAAATCAGCAAAATAAACTACACTGTCACCGCCCACCCCTAGCCCCGGACGCAGCGGAGGGAGAGGAGGTTACCTTGCGCTTGCGGCAGCAGCAACATTAGATTCAATAATCCCCCTGATATAGGAAGTCCAAGGTATGGAAACGCTCTTTGCCTGTTTCTTTATGGCTGCGACCAAAGGCTTTGGAAGCCGCACGGAAACGGTTTCGGTTTTCTTATTCGCTTGCATGTGCCGCCTGATAGCCTCAATAGTGCTCTCGCCCGGCTTTGTGATTATCAAAGTTCCGTTTTTCTTTGCTTCTGCGAACTCATCCGCAAAATCATGCGTATCGTAGTATGCAGGGTCAATTTCCGGTTTCTTGCTCATAGAACCTCCTTTCTTTTTTGCTCGCGGGGCGAACGGTTATTACATTTAGGGTATTGAAATTAAGCACCACTCCCCAGATTTTGCTTCCGTGCCTGCCAAGCACAATAACCGCTTCGGGGTCTGTTTTGCTAGGTATGGTTGCGGTAAAGCTGCTTGTAAGAATGGCTTTTATGCCATCTTCCGATATGCCGCGCTCTTCCGCTCGCTCTTTGGTGTGAACGCTCAATGTTATGCCCATAGCCTTAATATAGAAAATTGTGTTGCGAAATGTATTGCAGAGCCACGCCCGCTGGCTCTTTTGGCTTTATCCCAAAAGCGGCATGGCGGCTATGAGGGGCAGGGGTTATAAGGGAGTTGGTGGGAGAGGGGATGTTATCCCAATCGCTCAGTCTTTCACGCAGCGGACATAAGACAAAACGGACTTATTGGCGGCAGCATGACCAGCCCCTCCAGTTTCGTACGTTATTATCCAATCGTATGCTCGGTCGCTACCATTTTCTGTGGCTGTCCAATAGTAGCTCATATAGGTAATATTTAGGTAACTTCCATCTGGATTGCCTGCCCCACCTGGGTAAGCAAAAAAGTCATACGTATCTACTCCATTGCCATCATTATGCCAACCAAAATTAGATTTTAGATGGTATCCGGCACAATTAGAGCATACATTATCGTCTTGAACGAAATTTATCAATGTCATCCATTCCGTATCGCTTGGAATATGCCAGCCGGAAGGACAAATACCCCTATGCTTTGTCTGTATTTGGCCTGGACAAGCACTTGAATTGCAAAATGATGGAATGTCCATAGCTGTCGCCCAGTCATACAAGCGACCCAAAAGATAACACCATTCAGGGTCATCATCATAGCATTCACTACTCCTACTCGCTTGATAATTCAAATTTTCTGCCATCCACGTTTGATTGCCGATTTTCACACTCTTGTAAGTTTTACCGTCACGACTATCAGTAATATACGATGACCCATAGCCAGAGGAACTAGAACCACCACCATAAGGACAGCTATTACTTGGTTTTCCACCGCTAGAATTGCAGTCTTTTGAGGTAAAAGGGCCATCAAGGCAAATTTGCTCATTGTTAATAATGCAATAGCTGAATTTCTCGTCACCACCCTCATCATTGGAGCAAGCGAAAAGCAACATGGCGGTGAAAGTGGTGGCAAGAAAGATGGGTTTTTTCATAAGGGCTCCTGTTTTAAGGGAAGATAGAAAAGTTGTGTAGTTAGTATCGTTTTACCATAATTTATCTCTTTTTTTATAATTTTCAAGAGCCTCTAAAACTTTGTCTTCACTACCAAATACGTTACATAATTTATTCCACGCTTCTGTCGCTTGCTTTACAATTTCTTTTTTATTCATTTTATTATAAATTCTTATAAAGTTTAAGAGAGATACTAAAAAAATACAGGCATCTTTAAGATATTCTTCTTTATAGCTATTAAATATATAATTTAAATCCTTAAGCGTGCTGAAAGAATTTTCATCTAAATCTATTTCTTGGCTATTAAAAATATATAAAGCGCAATATAAACTTGAAAAATGCCCAATTATATTTTTATTACGCAGTTCATTCAATGAAGACGCAATGTAAGAATCTGCTATTTCAGTAAATATATTATCTTTAGCTAATTTAAATTCCTTTTCTTGTTTTTCGGTCTTTTCTTTAAGTTTCTTCTCAAATTCAATATTTTGATTTTCTTTCATGTTCTTAACCTCTTCTTTAAATTCACTTTTTAGTTTCTCAATCTTATCTTCAAATTCCTTAATTTTTGAAAGTTCTTCTTTTACCTCTTTTTTTGAATTGTCAGCCTGTCTAAAATTAACCCAAGCTAAAGCACTTATAAACACTGCTAAAACGCCGTTTATTATACCAATCGCTATTAAAAAACTTGAAAATGAATCCTGCATTTTCTTAAACGCTTCATTGTGTAATTCTTGCGTTTCCTTCGCAGCTTTAACCGATATAAAATTATCTGAAAGGAATTTATTACTCAGACTATCAACCGAGATTTTAATACCATCAACAGATTTTTCGGTTTCCCTCTGGCTTTCGGTCAAGCTCCTAATATCCGCTTTAACACTGTCAATAGCCGTTTTTTGAGCAGAACACAAAGAAAAGGCGATAAGCAAGGCGAGGAGGGCGGGTTTCATTGTTTCCTGTTTTTTTGAAAAGGTTAATCCGATTCTGTGGCAGAATATTTTGAGTTTTCTTCAAAATTTTCTTTATAAATTCTCCAGTTCTGCGATGTATTTGGAACGAGCCAAAAAAATATCTCTCCATCCTTTTTAGAAAAACAATCTTTCCTACTACCATCTTCATTTTTAAAAATGGTAAAGGCAGGAGGACTACTTTTAAAATCCGATGTTTTTGCTGAAATCTTAATATACAACTTCTTCTTTTCTGGGGTACTGTAGGTTAAATTGCCTTGAACAACATTACCACCTACATTGCTATTTTGTACAGCCACTCCTTTATTTTTGTAATTAGCGTTAATTTTTCTCTTAGATACAATGTGGCATGTTCCGTAACCAGCGGCATAGCTCAAAACAAATGCTATGATTTGCCAAATTTCCATAACCTATCTCCTAACATCATCCAGAATTTTTTGCAAACCAGCAATAACGATACTTTTTACATCCGAATTAACGGAAACCGAATCGCTATTTTCCCTTATATATTCTTCGTGACAGCGTTTTTTGAAAGATTTTCCCAATTCCTCACCGAGAAGTTCCTCAGCGGTTATGCCCATTTCCACCAATTTCGCCACATTTTCGTAAGAAAGTTTTGAAGCTCCACGAGCAACTTGACCTATAAGGCTAGTCGTTTTTCCCAATTTTTCGGCAATTTCTCTGTAATTTAAGCCGACCCTAGACGAAAATTTTGCAATATCTAAGCTATTCATAACCTAAATATCGGTAAAAAAGCAAAGAAAATGTAAAAAATTTATCTTTTTTCATTTTTTTTGGTCACATTTACATTTTTATTTGTATATTTAGGAGTATGAGTGTAAAAATGCAAAAGAAAATGTAAATCGTAGTACAGGCACGGTCGCCCTAGAACCCCGCGCCTACGATTTGGCGGTTCGTGAGGTGGCTCGCGTGGCTGAGACCACGGGCATAGGGACGTCGCTTAAGCGCGAGGTTAGCCGCATCGTCATTGAGTGGCTGGGGGCTGGGAACGCATGAAATATTTTAAAATTCCAGAAGGTTTGTTAAAAAAAGGCATACTTCATTACAGCAAGTACGCACTATTGAATATGGTGCATTCGTATTGTAAAGATATAGCCAATCCTTGTTTCAAAGAAGAAGTTGAACGATCCATAAAAGATCTTAATGAAATCAAGAAAGAAGTAGATAAAATCTACGATTTACTACAGAGATTCCTAGAGACTTCTAAGGAGAAGAAGAAAAACCCAACCAGGGAGAGAAAATGAGCGGAGAAAGAGCAAAAGCACTTATATCAAATGATACTATATCAAGTTTGCTGATTATTGTTGTAGTGTCGCTCATGCTTTCATTTATTGTGATAGTAGTATCTTGTAGCGAAACTAATTTTAGTAAGGTTTCCACGGACTGCTCGACAGCCCAAGCGGGCACGGAGGGATTATGATATTCGAACCATCTATTAAAAAGCTTTTATGCACCAAGTGCGAAGCTCTGACAAAATACAATGAGCTTAAAAAAGAAAGCGAAAATAAGATAAAAGAACTACAAGATAAATTATATAGCTTGGGAAGGCTAATTACTGACATTACGAACGGCAAAAAGAAAGCGAACGACTATTGCCATAGCATAACGGGAAATAACTTGGTTTCTCCGATATGTTATTTAGAACAAAATTTTGAGAAAACCTCTGAGGGATATATTGTTTACAAAAGCTTCGGCGAAAATTACGAACCTCCAAAAGAATGGGTTATAAAAGAAGGTTCGGTGATTAAAGACATTCCTGATTTTGACCGCTATAATCCCTGCGGCAGAGGGATAAATGTGGGAACAAAGAACTATGTTGTTAAAAATTCAAAAAAAGAAATCTGGAAGTGCCTCATACGCTGGGAATGGCTGCCGGGAGTGTGCGTACCATACAATACCGATGGCAAAATCCGCTGCGAGCGGTTAGAACTTTTGAAGCAGGAAAAAGATCCAAAACTTATTAGTACGGAAAATTTAAAATCGAGATTTAAAGAACTTATTATACAAGAACTTGTTGCTATTGGAAAGGCTAATACTAAATTCTACCAACTTGAAGAAATAAAAGATATACGTAAGATGATAACTGACTATGTAGAAAAAGAAGTGGAAAACCCCCGCTTGGAAAAGCTATTGAAAACCGTAAAAATATTTATTGCATATAAACTTCCAAACCTACAATCAGCACACAGGAAGCATTTCTGGGATAGCAATTTTGAAAATCAGGAGAAAAAGGTATGAGCAATTTAACAAAATATTCAGACGACTTTGAAATTCTGATATCTTTTATTTCGTTATCTATATGTTCGCTTTTATTTTTAGCGTTATCGTTCGCTATTGATTTAAATAATTTTTCTATTAATGCATGGACTCTTATAAGAATTATTGCGGCCTTAATAGATATAATTTTAATAGCGTTTTGTACAATGTATCTTAAAATAATAATAGCTCGTTGTTTAAAGGACGAGGAGGACGTATGACCCCCAAAACCCCCAAAACCAGCGAAACAGCGGCGTTGATAAAGGCGTTGGAGTTCAACGCCAAGGCCACGCTTATTTCAGGGCGTGAAATACTGCGGCACGACTTAGCCGCCATTTACTGCGGCGTGAGCGAAAGCTTTCTTTTAGAAAAGGCAAGAAAAATGGAAGTTTTGAACACGGAAAACTTCAAAGCCCGTTATTTCAAGAAAAGCGACCTAGACGAATGGATGTACACCAAGGAGGCATTATGACCTGCATTAAAAACACGAACCTGTTCTGCACTTTGCTTAAGAGAGCAGTCTGCCCTCTTCTGGCTTCGGAATGCCCTCTGGCAAATCTTCCGTGCTTCGGCAATAAAAGCAAGCCCAAGCCAGACTTTGGCAACAATGTTGAGAACCGCACCCTGCGGCCTTTTGCGATGGCTGCCGGAGCAATGGCAGATGTCGGGCTTACACTTTTCAAACCTATTACCGGCATTTACAACGTTTTAAAAGCTCCAGCAATGGCAAGCAAAGCCGCCAAGCCGATAAAAACCGCCGGCAATTTTGTTGAGCACAGCATAGACGCGGCAAGCAAAACCAAAAACGCCGGAAGAAATATTTTGACAAAAATTGAGCAGGCGGCATTAGGCGCGGCTGACGGAATGCTTGCGAGCGGCGATATGTCCCTTGGGTCTGCGGGGGCAGGGGCGTTTTTCGGCGGAACCCTGGGCACCAATTCGGCGAACAATGCAATCAATTCGGAAAGGGAGCTTATAAAATTCGCGAGGGCGCCTAGCTACCAGCAGCGATGGGCAAAGGAATATCTAAAGCGCAAGTACCAGATAGACGCCAAAGAAAGTCCGAGGGCTATAAGGGAGCTTATTCGCAAAGAGGCAAAAAGCGGGGAAAACATAGACAGCGTTATAAACAGAAACAACGCAAGGCTGGATGAGCTTAACTCGCATATGGATGATTTGCTCAAAACGCAGAGAATGGGCAATATGCCTGTAGGAATGAAATTCAGAGACTTTGCGAATGACATAAAAGAAAATGTTTATATACAGGGCAGGGAGATAGGAAGCTCCGAGGGGAAGAAATTGGAGGATGCCATAGGAGAAATAATTGACGACATAAGAATAACGCAGCTTGAAAAGAAGGCGCAGCGCGGGGAATTGACCACTGTGCAGATGTCACCCAGAAGCGCGAGAGAATTTGTTGAGGGAAACAGGGATGAGCTTATGGAAGGCATACCCCTAACCTTGAATGATGTAAATGAGTTAAAAAGGGCTATGCAAAAGCGCACTTCCATGTACAAGCGCAGCTCGGCGGCTCAGGCGAGAGCGGGCACGGAAACGGCGGCAAATGCGGCGGGAGCGAAATCTATAAACAGGCAGCTTGATTTGCTCAGTGATATTCCCGATGACATAATGGGGCAGGGAAAAGCGTTGCGGGAAACGCTTGGGGATATTAATTTTGAAACTTTCAACGGTGCTATTAATTTGAAAGCTCTGGATTTGGAGCAGGCACAGCGGGAGCTTCTGGAGAAATATTTGAAAGGCGATGCCCTGAAAAAATACAGGGCTATAAACGCGGAACGCTCGGATTTGATAGGCAAGAATGATATTTTTGAGACCATGCTTGCAAAATTCGAGTTCCGCAACCCCACCGAGAATTTTATTCCGAATAAATTTCCCTCCGCTGTGAATCCTGTTATAAATGTTCCTCAATCCGAAGCAAGCAGAGCCGCTTCAAGAGTCAACGCAAAAGTAAATGAGCGGCTCAACCCGTCAACGCGAAATCAGCCCGCAGACAGCCTGTCGGTTATGCCGACGAGCATTAATCCATAAGGGGCGGATTTATGCCCGGAGAATACACGCCAATAAGCATTTGCCCTAAAATCATATTCGCCTCTCTTCTAAGTTTATATAATAAATATAGATTATAATATACAAAAAAATAAAAAATTAAAAAAATATTAAAAAAAACGCCTCTTAAATTTATTATATAAATAATAACAAGATTAGGAGTATGGTTATGAGCAAAAAAATCATTGAATACGGTGTTGGTATATCCAAGTATTCACACGAGCTTTTGAGTAGAGAGCAAGCGGACATAAAAAAGCGGGGCGTTAAAGTGACCAAACGTGAAATCGTGGACAAACTTATTATCTCGGCTTATGGCGGCGGGAACGGCGTGGCTGGGGAGGTTAAAAATGTTTAACTTATTAAAAAAATATCTGAGGCCGTCGCCGCCGGTGTTATCTAAGTACAATACACTTTCAAAAATAGAGCTTGATAAAATTAGCGATTTTTTAAACGAATCCTATTGTTTTGGACAAGGTAAAAGTCACGTTTTTGGAACAACGGGAGAACTTTCTTTTTTAGCTCTTGACGGCAATGCGTATTCACAACCCATTTTAATGTTTGTTTGTCATAAGTGCGGAATGGTTCGTCTAATTAGTTACTCTCATATTAAACAAGCCCTGAAAATTCTAAGCCCAAAAGATAATTCTATTAAGGACTAGAGACTACAGGACGGGGAGGTAACTATTAGAGACGACCCACACGAGAAGAACCAGCACATAATGTTAAATAGTGCTAATGTATTTGCTCGCATTTACAGGAACTAGCGTATAAAAGTTCCGGGTATTTTGGTGTTATTTGAAAACAGAAAGTTATAATAATCTTAGTCTCTGAAAATAACTTTAAATTCTTTACAACTTACCCAATCTGGAATTTTACTAGAGTTAATATAGCCAACGTCATCTTTGATCTTTTTGAAACTCGCAATATATTCAAAACATTCAAGCGAAATAACTCCATTGTATTCCTTCTCGCATTGTATGTTTAATCTACCACCACCCCTAGGAGGGCTATTAAACCATAAACTTAATACGCATTGATTTTCCTTGTTTAAGAACTTGCCTATAAAAGACTCATCATCAACAACTTTAAACTCCCCCTTCAAAGTCATTGTTTTTGCAAGGGGCACGGTGATTGAAATAAGGATTACTAGGATTATTTTTTTCATAGACTACTCCTCTCTCATGTTTTATTGTGAATTTTTCGGAACTTTACGAACTAAAACTAAATTATAATGTTGCTTCGTTTCTTCACTATCCTGAATAGAATTCAATGAAATTTCATCTATTTGATTTTCTGCGATTTGGCTTATTTCTTTAAATTCAAATTTATCCTCATTTTCACTGAGCCAAGCTATTGTAAGCTTGATATCCTTTCCGTATTCGTTTTTCGGTCTAATATAATTAGGATAACACCAATAAGTTACTCCTTTTTCAAAAAAATTATATAATTCTTGAAATGTTTCTAAGCTTTCAAAATCTGACTTGCTGGGCAAGTGATAACATTCGGGTAAATTATGCGATTTGTCATCAGGAGCTTTTATATATTTAACTTGCATAAACGTTGGATTTTGATTGCCATCAATTGAGCAAATTGCCCATTCATTGCCACCAAATATCTTTGTTTTAATAGTTTCTATACTTGGGGAATTGGTTGCATTTTCCATATTACACCTCCTTTTTGGATTGGAAAAATCTGTTAATGAATAATTCTAAGCATATAAGAATTATTAAATTGTCTGGGATAGCTTTATAAAAAGCGGTATCTACAACCGTTTGCTTTGCCGTTATTGTGTCGTAAAAAGTCTCTTTGCCGGCAAACCCAATAGCCGCCGCACAAAGCAAAACAAGGGCA
>LIUH01000070.1 GCA_001462225.1 Fibrobacteria bacterium GUT31
AAATCCCGGTTGGAGAGACGCTTCAAAAAATTCTCCGTGAAAAAATCCAAATAGGATTTTATGTCGCCGTCATAAGCCATTTTGTCTATAACATCAGAAAGCTCAGAAGTGCTTATTTGCTTCTTTTCCAAGTCCTGCACATAAGACACAATATATTCCCAGTAAAGAGTTCTTATGGAATAATTGGGAATTTTCAACCACGTTTTGCCTCTTTGTAGGCCGCCATTGGTAAGCATTCTGAGGTAAAACAAAAGAGAAATGAAATATTCTTCGTTGTTCAATTTTTCCAAAGAAAATTTCTCGATTATATTGCCACCACCACCATCTCTTGTTATCTGCAGTAACTTTTCTCTATTATTTTCATTCTCCGCCAAGCGACGTAGCCTCGCATAATCGGTTTGGAGATTGGTGTCTATTATTTGATTGAATCCGGGATTCCGTTCCGATATTGACCGCAATAGCTCGGAGGCATTTGGAAATATGTTCTTATACTTATCGAAAAACATATTCACATTTTCTTGCACCCTGTTTGAAAAAGATTCTCTGAATTTTTCATGGTTATCTGTGTCAAGGCCGGAGAAATCAAAAAGCATAACAGCGTATTTACCCTGTTTCAATTAAATCGGCAAAGTTGCTCAGGCCGTAAGGAAGTTTTTTTGGCATAAGGGAAAAATAGAAAAAATTTTTTCTATATTTATTTTTAGGTGTTCCCCCACCCCCTGTATAATTCTTTATATTTCAAGAATTTATAGGCAAAAGAAGTAGTCAAATTTCTTGTATCTTATTTGAGATACGGGTGGAGGGTGTTAAATGCTTGACGTAATACGTTCAGCTCAAAATTATTGGCTTGCAAATAGTCTTTATGAATATGATTTTGTTCTGCTTCTGCCAAGAACAGATGAAAAAATCAAAGCTGCATTCACAGCCAAGCTAAATGGCCGGAGCGGTTGTGTAGTAACCGGCGAAGAAGCGGAGCGGCTTGTCTTGCTCTATTCGCTGTATGAATTCAGCGGGAACATAATTGTAGGTTCCTTTGACGAGCCTTACGGACGCAAACTGCGGAATATCCCAGCAGATGAAAAAATAATCATAGACAAAGTAATTCTCGGAGGCATGAATGGAACCCGCCCGTAAATCAGAAATGACAGCCGCATTGAAGGCTATAGATTTCAAGAACAAAATGGTGTTCATCTTCGGTCATTGCCATGCGAGCGAGGAAATGATAGACTTCCTCGCCACGCTCTCAGTTCGTCCACTCGCCATTCTTGACAACAACAAAACCAAACACGGAAACACATACAAGGGCATCCCTGTAACACCTGCTGCATATATTCTTGAATTTCCAAGCGCAGGCAGCATAGTGCTTATAGCCAACAGATTCTGCGAGCAGATGCGCGATAACCTCCGCAAGCTCGGCTACAAAGGCGAAGTCGCCAAAATTCTTGATTACAATTCCTTTGCTGAATATTCGCTATCAGATGAAACCGTTAAACGTAAAATGGAACGAATGCTCAGAGGAATGGACACTCTGAAAAAAATAAGAAATGATTATCCAAACCGGCATTTAGTTATTTGCCCTCACGATGCTCTTGGCGATGTGTATTGGGCTATGTCTTTTTTGCCAGCATATGGTGATATTATTGCAGTTGTAAACGGCGAAAAATGCCGACAGGTTGCGGAAATATTCGGGCGAATAAGTGTATCGCTCTCAAACAGCAAGATGGAAGAATTCACGCAAGCGGTCATTTTCAGCAGAGAGCAGAATTGCACGATAGCCCACCATGACAAAATATATACGGACAATGCGATAAAATACCTAAACGAGCATACTATTTCATTTATAGACTATTACAAGCATATTGTGTTTGGCTTGGACAAGTCCGCCGAGCCAGTTCAACCGAATTGCAATCAACCTTTTAAGAACACATTAGGCATTCCTCGCGGCAAAACACTTATAATTTCACCTCATGCCAAAAGCATTGTTCAAATGCCGGATGAATATTGGCGAGGCATAATAAGTGAATACAAAAGCAAGGGCTTCACGGTTTGCACAAATGTAACAGAAGGCGAAGAACCTCTGGAAAACACGGCTCCAATTTATTTTCCGCTAAATCAGGCTGTCAGAGCCGTTGAATACGCCGGGCATTTCATAGGTATTCGCAACGGATTGTGCGATGTCATCAACTCGGCAGTGTGTAACAAAACCGTTGTTTTCCCGGATTGCATTTACAGCACAACCAAAATGAAAGTATCTGAGTTTTTTGCCTTGCCGAATTGGAACAAGCCGAATTATATTGTAATCCAAGCCGGCGGCAAGGGCCTCCGGCTTGAACATCTCACTGCTAACAAACCCAAAGCTCTGGTTCCTGTGGAAAATCTTCCCATACTGTTTCATCTGTTCAAAAAATACCCGGATAAAAAATTCATAATAATAGCAGACCACAAAAAAGAAGTTCTTAGGGAATACCTTGAATGCTTTGCCCAGGTGAAATACCGGATTGTTGAGGCGATAGGAACCGGAACTTGCTCCGGCATTAAGCAGGCTATGGAATTTTTGCCGGATAATGCGCCTTTTATGCTTGTATGGTCGGATTTGATTTTGCCGGAGAATTTTGAACTGCCGGCAGGTGACAATAATTATATAGGCATCTCCCAGACCTTTCCTTGCCGCTGGAGCTTTCAGAACGGCGCGTTTGAGGAAAAGTGTTCAGAGGAATTCGGCGTGGCCGGACTGTTTGTGTTCAAGGATAAATCTCGCATTGCGGATGTCCCTAAAAGCGGCGAGCTTGTCAAGTGGCTAAAGAACAAAAATCTTAAATTCAAACCGCTTGGGCTTGCGGGAACAAGAGAATTCGGGACTATTGAGGAGTATAAAAAACTTAGCGTTGAAAAATGCAGGCCATTCAACAAAATGATTTTTGAAGATACTTTCATAATAAAAGAAGCCATAGATGAGCAGGGGAAAAAACTTGCGAGACTTGAAAAAAAATGGTATGAATTTGCCATGCAAAACGGCATAGACGCAATACCGAAAATTTATCAGACAACGCCTCTGAAAATGGAGCGGATAAACGGCAAAAACATTTACGAATACAAAAATGAGAAAACGGAAATTTTGAGAAATATAATCAATGCTCTTAAAAATTTGCATAAAACAAAGCAAATCCGGCCGGACACATTCAGCATAAAAGATGCGTATTACTGCAAAACGGTGAGCAGACTTTACAAGGTGCGGGATTTGATTCCCTTTGCGAAAAGCAAGAATATAATTGTGAACGGGCGCCAGTGCCGCAATGTGTTTTTTTATATGCGTGAATTGGAGAAGGCTTTGGATTTGCTCAAATGCGACCATTTCTCCTTTATTCACGGAGACTGCACTTTTTCAAATATAATGCTAAGGGACAATGGCAAGCCGGTGTTTATTGACCCCAGAGGTTATTTTGGCAGCACGGAGTTGTTCGGAGACTCAAATTACGACTGGGCGAAACTGTATTACTCAATCGCAGGAAACTACGACAGATTTAATCTAAAAGATTTTCGTTTGAAAATAGGTGAAAATTTCGTTGAATTAAAGATTGAGTCCAATGACTGGGAGGAATTGGAGAAAGAGTTTTTTGAGTTTTCCGGTGCGGATGAAAAAACAGTGAAACTGCTCCATGCCGTTATTTGGCTTTCGTTCACAACTTATGCGTGGCATGATTACGATTCCATTTGCGGGGCTTTTTACAACGGGATCTATTATTTGGAGGAGGTGTTAGGATGAAAAAATATTTCGCAAACATAATAGAAAATATCGATCGCTCTTTCGCCGGGTTGGACGAGAAGCATTTTACAAAGCTGCTTTCCGACTGCGAGAGTGTGATTAGAGGCGGCGGAAAAATAGTTGCTTCCGGGCTTGGCAAAAATGTTCCCATATGCGAAAAGTTTGTGGGGATGATGAATTCGCTTGGGCTTGAGAGCGCATTTTTGCACACGAACACCGCTATGCACGGTGATTTGGGGCTGATAAAGGATAATGACATTGTGCTTGTTCTTAGCAAGAGCGGAAATACGGCGGAGAGCGTTCTGTTTGCCGAATACATAAAGGAGCACAAGGCGAAAAAGTGGCTACTTTCGTTTAACGGCGGCGGAGCTATTGCGGAAATAATTGACAATAAATTGCTTCTTTCGCTTGCACATGAAGGCGATGCTTGGGATATTGTGCCGAACAATTCGTCTTCGTGCTATTTGATTTTGTTGCAAGGATTGGCTTTGTATTTGGCGGAACGGGTTGGGGTTGGGCTGGATGACTTTAGGAAGAACCATCCGGGTGGTGCTATTGGAAAAAGGCTTAGGGGGAGGGGGTTATGATATTTTCTGCATTTGCCGGGCGAAGGCTATGGTTAAAAATAAAGAAAAAATACGATATTGAAAACGGCAAATACGTTTTGCTCATGCCGGAGAAGGATAGGGAATTGAACGAAGCGGCACTTAAACATGTTGACGATTTGCTGAAATATCGCAAAGGAAAAAGTGTTCTGATTTTGACTACGGATATTTGGGTTTTATGGCATGCGAAAAAATATTCAAGCAATATAATAGATGTTGAAAAAATCACGGATAAGCAAGTGGAATATTATTGCAGTTATTACTACTACAGTTGTTTTTCCGAGCGATTTTTGGTAGTGTCGCTTAACAACTCATTATTCAAAGCAGTCGGTATAAATGGAGTTACTAAAGAGGAATTGCTTTGCCTCGGTATTTTTCTAATGCGAAATTATGCAAATGCGGAGGGAAAAAATGGATAACTATACGAAAGCAATTTTGCGAAAAAAATTGGTTAAAACTATTGGCAAGGGTATGCTTGAAAAGAAACGTATTGTACTATTTGGTGCATCAATAGCTTCTAAAGAGGTAAAAAACTGCCTTGTTGAGTATGGCTATGTTCCTTTTGCCGTTGTGGATAATGACACGAGAAAAATAGGCAAGGAATGTTTGGGATTAACAGTTCAAGAGCCTGAGAAATTGCTTTTGCCTTTTGATGATTCTTATGCAATTCTTATATGTTCCGGCGGTTTTTACAGGGAAATGCTTTTTCAATTAGGCGAAATGGGTTATAGAAAAAATAAACAGGTCTTTGCGTTGAATTTCAATATAGATGATTCGCTGACTATATTTGCATACTATACGGCATTGAAAATCAGAGGCTTGTTCTTGCGCTGGCGTTTGATGAAGAATTTGCCCGATGATACTTTTATGTTCGTTGCTCCATATACGGGAATAGGGGATATTTATCTTGTCGGATTATTTTTCAACGAATACTTGAAACGAAACAATATAAAGAAATATGTGTTTGTAGTTGTGAACAAAGCGTGTAAAAAAGTTGCGGAAATGTTCAACATTGAAAATATTAAAATTGTAAAATCCAATCATGCCGAAGATCTTGTGAATTTGAACAAAGGGCTTGGAACGAAATTCAAAATAGTGACATTGAATGACAGCTGGAGTTCTGATGCTATTCAGTGGATAAGGGGATATAAAAATCTTGATTTTGCAAAAATGTTCCGCTATTTTGTGTTCAATTTTGATGACAGTGTGCAATATGAGCTTCCGCCTCGCAAAGATTGGAAATGTGAAATTGATGAATTATTTCAACGGCATAATTTGATAAAAGGGAAAACGGTAATCCTTTCGCCGTATTCAAACACGCTTTTTGAGTTGCCTGATGATTTTTGGGAAGCTATGGTCTTGCACTGCAAGGTGTTGGGTTATTCGGTTTGCACGAATTGCGCTGCCAAGAGTGAAAAACCTGTCAAGGGAACGGAAACTGTGTTTTTCCCTTTAGGCATGGCGGTGGATTTTGTTGAGGCTGCGGGTTACTTTGTTGGTATTCGCAGCGGGCTATGCGATATAATCAGTTCGGCGAAGGCAAAGAAAATTATTCTTTATGAGAAAGACGGATACTTTTACAAGAGTTCGCCTTATGAGTATTTCAGTTTGAAAAAAATGGGATTGTGTGAAGATGCTATAGAGATTGAGTATAATTCCAGCGAGCGAGAAGGAGTAGAAAAATGGCTCAAGTTACAACAGTAAATGCGTTGCAATTCATAGTTGATAAAGCGATGGATGCTTTAAACAACGTTGATGTCAAAAAAACAAAGGTGGTATGGTTCGGGCATAACGTCTATATAGACATTATCCAAAAAGCACTCATTTCCAGAGGAAAACGTATTCACTACGTAATTGACAACAATGTTGATAAATGGGGCATGATTTTAGAAGACGACCTTGTTATTTTTCCCGTAAATCAAATTGCGAACAATTACAAGGAAAGTGCGGTTTTCCTCATATCGTCAAGATTTGAAGTGGAAATGCGGCAACAGTTGTTGGCATTGGGAGTGAGAGAGTCGCAGATAATCACTTTGCCATCTCGTGAGGAAAGCGATGCTATGGCACGAGATTTTCTCCTTAAAAAAACAGAAGGGCTTAAAAAAATGGAACTTAGGGAAATGCAGTTTGTTATGCTTGATATAATGAAAGCATTAAGGGATTTCTGCGATGCCAACGAATTACGCTATTTCTTGGCAGGAGGCACGTTGTTAGGTGCGGTTCGGCATAAGGGCTTTATTCCGTGGGATGATGATGCCGATGTTTATTTGCCTTACGAGGATTACTTAAAGTTTATCAATATTTTTCCCATTGGCGGACGATATGAGATTGTGAAGCAGAAAGGTACCTGCACTTCAAAATTAGTTGATAATAATACAATTATGGTGCATGGAGATGGCTATCCTGTCAAAGTATTTAGAGGTATATCAATATGTGTAATTCCTATATGCGGATATCCGAGTGAGGAAAAAGCTTTTGCACAAAAAAAGCACACAAATGAAATGCTGGATTTAAAATGGTACTGGTATCAAAATGCTAAAGATGTAATTTTAAGTGAATTACAAGATCTACGTCGTGATATTTATGAACTTAAATATAATATGCCATTTGATGGCAGTCCGATAACGTCCAAGGCGCACTCTATGTTTAAACCTATGTGGGCTGTTCCGCATAAGGTATTTGCAGAATCCACTCCAATAGAATTTGAAGGTGAACATTTTTCCGCACCGATAGGGTATGATTATTATCTTAAACATCGATTCGGCGATTATATGAAACTTCCGCCGAAAGATGAGCAGGTTGATCATGGTATAATTCCATTTTGGAAGGAAGGGATATAATAATGATAATCGGATATACTTCAGGTGTTTTTGATTTGTTTCATATAGGACATTTAAATCTATTAAAAAACGCAAAGAGCATGTGCGATAAACTTATTGTCGGTGTAACGGTGGACGATTTGGTTGCATATAAAGGGAAGTCTCCGATGATTCCGTTTTGCGATCGCATTGAGATTGTGCGAAGCATAAAATATGTTGATGCCGTTGTGCCGCAAGAAACTATGGATAAATCGGAAATGTGCAAGAAGCTCAAGGTCAATGTATTGTTTGTTGGGGATGACTGGTATAGT
>LIUH01000071.1:0-151 GCA_001462225.1 Fibrobacteria bacterium GUT31
AGCCGCTGCCGCCGCCGCTAAGAAAAAGGCCGAAGAAGAAGCCGCTGCCGCCGCCGCTAAGAAAAAAGCAGAGGAAGAAGCCGCTGCTGCCGCCGCTAAGAAGAAGGCCGAAGAGGAAGCTGCTGCCGCCGCCGCTAAGAAAAAGGCCGAA
>LIUH01000071.1:416-22357 GCA_001462225.1 Fibrobacteria bacterium GUT31
AAGGCCGAAGAAGAAGCCGCTGCCGCCGCCGCTAAGAAAAAAGCGGAAGAGGAAGCTGCTGCCGCCGCCGCTCCTGCCGCCGTTGCCGCTTCCGCTCCTGTTGCTAAAAAAAAGGGCGAAGAAGAAGCTAAAGTTAAGGAAGCTATTAGCGTAGAAATGGTATTGGTCAAAGGCGGTTATTTTACAATGGGTTGTACAAGCGAACAAGGTTCGGATTGCAATGAAGACGAAAGACCCGCCCATAATGTAAAACTCAATGATTTCTACATAGGAAAATATCCTGTAACGCAAAAATTGTGGAAAAAAGTAATGGGCACTAATCCGTCTGCTTTTTATGGGCCGGAATTGCCGGTTGAATCGGTTAGCTGGGAAGAAATCCAGTTATTTATCAAGGAATTAAATGCTATAACGGGTAAAAAATATCGTTTGCTTACGGAAGCGGAATGGGAATACGCAGCCCGCGGCGGAATAAAAGGCAAAGGCAGAAAATACTCAGGAGACAACAACCTTGGCAAAGTAGCCTGGTACAAAGCCAACAGCAATGAAAATACCAATCCTGTAGGCACAAAACAACCCAATGAATTGGGTATATATGATATGAACGGCAATGTATGGGAATGGGTTCAAGATTGGAAAGAACATTACGGTTACTCTTTGCAGAATAACCCGACAGGTCCTGCTTCCGGTTTTAACCGTGTGTATCGTGGCTGCAGTTGGCAAGACGGAGATTTATATTGCAGGGTTTCCAGACGTGCCGGCGGCTCCCCTAGCCACAGCAGTCCGTATTTAGGTTTTCGCCTCGCGTTGACTTCTTTAAAGTAATTATTGAGTTTTATAAAGACAGAGAAATTTCAGAAAAAGAAAAGGAAGGAATATTCTGTATTTAGCTGTAGTCTCAAGCTCAAGCATCGTCATCTTCTTCTGCATCAAGATCCGCATCCATCTCTTCCACGGTCTTATAACGCTTTGCTTTAATTTTTCCCGCCATAATATCCCTAGTCTCTTGCATAGCCGCCAAAGTCTCAGCATTGTATTCAGGCTGGTTATCTTCAAAAACAGGCAAAACTATTATTTCAAGTTCCCTGCCAATATATTCACTGGGTATAGAAACATCAAGCCTATCTTCCCTCAGCGGAATGCAGGTTGTACGGTATGCTTGTGTCAAGATGTTCATAAAATATCTCCATGAGCTTTATGCCTGCAATTTAATATAGAAAATTGGGCAATCAATTATTAGCCTTTTTCTATGCCACCTCGCCGGTTCCTATGGCTTCTTGGAGAATTGCAAGTTTGCCGGTCATGGTTGTAATGTAAAAATTGACACTACGAATATCCTTGATTCTTCAGTCAAGCTAAGTGTCAAGTGCCAACCTGAATATCTAAGCTCGGATATTGCAGGGATAGCCTCTTGCCCGGCCTTAAAACTGGTAGTTCGTCATATGCAAAATTAAACCCTATGTGCTTCTTTTGCAGAAATTTTGCAAAAAAAATCTATATTAATAAATTAACTGGAGAATGTTATGGGACTTTTTAAGAAATTGGTAAAAAATGTGTTGCCTTATTATTTTATAAGAAAATATAATGAGTTCAGAGGTCCATGTGCCCCCGGTAGTTATTATTCACCCATACCGTCAATGAAAGAAATAAAGGAACATAATTTTAATGTTCCGGTTCCTGAATTGTTGCCTGGAATAGATTTAAATACTAATGAGCAACTGAATTTATTGGATTCATTTGAATCTTTTTACAAGGAATTGCCTTTCACCGATGAAAAATCGGAAGAATTAAGATATTATTACAATAATGAATTCTATTCCTATTCAGATGCGATATTATTGTATTGTATGATACGACATTTAAAACCTAGAAAAATAATTGAGGTCGGTTCGGGTTTTTCTTCAAGCGTAATGTTGGACACAAATCAAAAATTCATGGGAAATGCAATAAATTACACATTTATTGAACCATATCCGGCAAGGCTGGAATCACTGTTAAAAGATAATGACAGAAAAAATGTAACTATTAACAAAAAACGGCTTCAGGAAATCTCTATAGACCTGTTTAAGGGATTGGGTGAAAATGATATTCTATTCATAGATTCAACCCATGTCGCCAAATTCAACAGCGATGTAAATTATGTGATTCATGAAATACTGCCTATATTGGCTCATGGAGTTCATGTACATTTTCATGACATTTTTTACCCGTTTGAATATCCACAGGAATGGTTATTGGAAGGGAAAGCATGGAATGAACAATATATTCTTAGGGCATTTCTCGAATATAACAATAATTTTAAAATAGTATTGTTTAATACATATTTGGAAAGTATTTATGAGACAAAAATAAAGAGCCGTTTTCCGTTATTGTATAAAAATACTGGAGGAAGTATTTGGTTGAAAAAAATATGAATGACTCCTGACTTCGCCAAAGAGGCACCCAAAACGGCCTTATTTTTTTCCAATATATCAGCCAGAATAGTTTTTCCAGAAATTATTGTCGAATAATTTTTCAATAGCCTTATGTTTTTGAGTTATAAGCATAGTTTTGCTAATGGTTTTTCCACTTGCGGGCAATTTGATTTTTAGCGTTGTTATTGTTTTTGCGATATTGAGAACCTTGTCCACGCTCAAACCAATGCCGCAGGATTTTAAGACGCGCTCCAATTCTTTGTAAACCTTGTATGCCACAAAACATATGCATACATGCGCCTCAATACGCTTGGGTGTGAAATTCTCTATATTGTTGAGCAAGATGTCAGCAGCATGCTTTTCTTCGCTTTGCTGCTCGTGCATGGCAAACATGTCCTGCTCGCCTTTTTGCGCGGATATCCATTGTCTGCCGGAACGGTTTCTCTTCTTGCGGATAAACATAGCCGTAAAATAACATTTTCTCAGCCGAGGCACCCTATTCGGGGGACCCAAAAAATATAAGTCATTGATATACAATAAGTTACAAAATCAACTAATTTTATATGTCGAAGCCAGGAGGACTTTAGCGACTTCGCCTACCTCAGGGGCATGTTCTACCTCGACAGCAACGCGAGCAGGCTCAGTAGCTATAAGAGTGGCTTGCTTAGTGTTCGTTGCGTCCAGGACAAGGAGTAGCCCGCCATTAGTTAGCTATCTGCTTTATCACTCTTCCTTGTAAATTTTATTCCACACTATTTCGTTTCTGAGTATTGTGGAGCATATTTTTGTTCCGCCGCATTTGTTCGGGACATGGCCGAATTTGCCTCTTGTTGTTTCGTCATAGTTTCCCACATTGCCGTAGCTATCCTTAGCAGTATGTTTAACGCACGGAATTATCCAGCCGCCAGGCACGATAGCAGGCGTAAAGCCTTCAATTCCAAACGGATTGATGCCGTATGCTTCGCAAATGCTGGAAAGTGTGAGCAAGTCATCGTTCCAGCTCATGCAGATGTAAGGAATGCCGTCATTTTCAAACATTTCTGCCGCTTCGGAATCTTTTTTGTTCGGGTAAGCAATGGCTATGCATTTGTTTTTTGATTCTGTTATGTTTCTTTTGAATATCTCGTATGGCATCTGGGCTTCGTGCCACGAGCAAAGAAATATTGCATTATCAAAATGTGGAATTGCTTGGATGTTGCCCGTGTTGGTCAGGACAGTCACTCGGTGGTTTCGCAGCATTTCGAGCACAGGAGCAAGGTCGGGCGAATAAGTCGGTTCCCCGCCGGTAATCTCCACCGCAAACTCATCCGGCTTTATCATGTCGGCTATATACTTTGACGCTTTGCTTAAATCAAGCCTTGCATCCAGCAATCTGTTTTTCAACAAATGCTCCTTGACAGGGCATTCGGCGCATGATAACGGGCAATAATTGGTTAGCGAAATAGTAAATACGTTCATAATAATTCCTAGCACGGAAACAAAAATGACTGAACTCCATAATTGGTATCCCACGGGAAACATAGTACTAATCTATATGGGCTAGAGTGTCCAATTACTGTTGCGCCTTGATTAAAGAAACATATACGCGAGCTTCCGCCTAAGTCTCTTACAAGCAGTTTTATAAGCCTGCTTGCATGTTGGCTGCCAAACTTTAATCGGACATAAACACTATTGTCTGAAATTCCCGTTGCGCCGGTAAAATCAAAAGCGAATGCATCTGTATTATATTGGGAAATATCAATATTATTTGAAGGTGGAGATGCATTGTACTTAAAACTGGAAGCGAGAAATGGACCGAGCATCTGTGTATTTAATAAACCTGTATTAAGCGCGTTGACTTGGCTTGCGGTCACTTTGGAGTTCCATGTTCCCGCACTCGCTATCCTTGCATCGGCGAATGTGCCGGTCGTTATCTTGCCTGCGTCTAGGCTGGGTATGTCGCCTGTCGCCAGAGTCGTGCCGCCCGTCACCAAGCCTTTGCTGTCATAAGTTATCTTTGTGTTGGTTGTTCCCGTGATTGCGGCATTGGCGGTCACTTTGCCGCTCGCCAAGTCGTACGCCGCTTTAACCGCGCTCGGAGTAGCCGCCTGCGTTGTTGATGTTGAGTTAGTTGTGCTGTTAAGTTGCACAACGCCTTTCGCCGATGTAGTTGCGTCATTGCCTTTAACGTTCTGCGCCGTACCACTCTTGGCATCAACCGACAATCCATTACTTGCCGTAACACTTTGCAATGCTGTACTTGCCGCTGCGCCTTGTGCTGCCGCGGCGAAATCGCTCGCCTTCTTCCCGCTGTCCGCCAAGTTCCCACTCGCGTCAAGTCCAGCTAAATTGCCGTTAGTCGCTCCGGCCACCTTGTCTGCCTTGCCGGTTATATCCTGCGAGTACGAGAAATCATAATTCCAAGTGATTGCCGTTCCGTTTATCGCGCTGACCACATATCTGCTTGGAGTGTTTGAATGCGTTTCGTCAGATTGGATAGTTGTGAAATCATTCACGGTTATGCCGTTGGGAAATGCCGATGTGTCAGCGGGCAGGCTTGCCTTGGTGGGAAATGAACCTACATAATCGCCAAGATTCTCTACTCTGGCTATCCGGTCTGCCAAATTTGATTCAACTACAACTGCACGGTTAATCTCGTCTGCTATTTGCTCCCTGATTTCCGCGTCATCGTAAACGGTGTCTGTCGCGCTTATTACATCTCCCTCTATCTGTATGTTTTCTCCGGCTACTAATCTGTCCTGCTTGCTGTTCCATGCGCTGCGCTCCTGCTGAAAGATATGGATGTCATTATTTCTAGCGTGCAGTTCAAAATCGTCTCTCAGCGCATTCAAATCTTCCAACTCCGCAACGCCGTTAAGTGCGGACAATATTAATTGCTCCGTATATACGGCTATATCCGCCGCGCCTATCCTGGCGTTAAACTGCGACCCCTGCGCCAGCGGAAACATTACATTATTAGTCACCGCATCGGCAAAACTTCCGTAATGCGGAAGATCCGAAATCCTTACTTTGTCGCTCGTGTTCTCCGGCATATCACCTCTCAAGTTGAATTTTATTCTCTTCCTGCTCAGTTGCGATGTAATCCCAATTCTCGGTAGCTAAAAATCTCTCCAATGGAACAACGGGAATCTTCCATGCTTCCAGCAATTCGATGCCGGTAGTGCAATCGTCCAAATTGTCCGTAATGCTCGTCACAATCCAAGCCGTGTCGGCAAGTTTAGGCGGGTAGCCCGGCAAATCAAGGCTCACGAAACTGCCAAGGTCAATCTCGGCAGGCAGCCAAGGCCTTATGCATTTCACCTCGGCTCTGCGCAGCGGCACGCAGGTCCAGCGCAGGTAATTATACGCCATGTATTCCGCGCCTTCTCTATTCCTAATCCATTCATTTTCGATGATTTTTTTGTTCGCTTTGCCTCCGCTTGAACTTTTTATAAGCTGCTTTTTCATGCCGCCCCATCCGAGTTCGCTGTCAATCGGCTCGGAAAAAATATCGTTGTGGTAAACGCCAAGCTTATTCGCCAAGATTTTATTTTCATATTTGCCGGTCGCTATGTTTTTTCCCCATGCAATTTCAATCTCCGTGTAAACATCTGTGCGCTTGGGTGTTTGCATCTTAAAATTGAAAATATTGTTTTCTTCCAAAATGGCTCGCCGCGGAATATGCACAACCGTAGCATCTTCTTTTCTTGTTGATTTCACCAAAAAAGTATCGGAAATCGGACTAAAGCGAATGAGCGTTGATGAGGCCGCGGCCAAATCGCCCAGCTTGTCTCTGAATTCAGCTGTCTCATTCTTTATAAGCGTACCATATTCGATGTTTGGCAGTTCGCCATCCGCTGCTACGGTGTATTTCAAAACGGCTGCTGCGGCTAATAGGCTGTTTACCGCCGGAATGATAAAATCGCCCGTATTTGCGGCAATTGGAAACGGTTGCCCTTTCGCAAAGAGCTTCGCTTTGTTGAATGGAATTTTTATTCTCCTGTGTATTCGTAGCGCGTTGATAGAGGCGGAAGGAGCTAGGCTTGGCGTCCCGGCCATTTTAAAGCCGTAATACAGTTTTACGTGGATATGTGCTATTTCCGTATCGCTATAAGACATGCTGGGATCATAGTTTAACGATTGCAAATCGTCAGAACTGTAAAAATTGCTCCTCCCATCGCTCTTTTTATAATCTATAGAAGTAAATAGATCCTTATCTCCAATTTGGTATTGGATATCAGCCTCCCAAAATTTGCTAGCGAGAGAAATTTGAGCTTGATACTTGCTAATTGTAGCTTCGCTTGACAAATTCATTTTAGGGAATTTAAGCGTGAATCGTGCGTAATAACTAATGTACTGAATACCCAGGGGAATAAGCCATATTAGTTTTGCCGTTAATGTGGGGATATCTATAGGCGGCAGCGCGGCTGCAACGCCTAATTGTCCTCTTGTATCACCCTCCTTGCTATTCCGTATAAATGCTCCGGGCGAGCCGTATATTAACGGATGATCTTTATCTCGGTAAACTGTTTCGTTCTGGAAGGTTTGACTGTTTTCAATCACATCTCCGGTTTCGGTCACGCTTATCGGTTCGTCGACAAGCGTAATGTAAAAATACCCGCTTGTTGACGAATCGATCCTTCTAAAAGGCTCTCCACTTCCATGACTGCGACCGCTGTAAGATAAGCCTCTGTCAAGTATAGTCAAGTTTTCATCGTTAGGGCCATGGATTCCCTCCGGTATAAATGCGACCTGATTATTCCATGCCTGCACCATTTCCGCGTTTGAGCCAGTGCCCACAACATAATTTTCCGGATCTGCCGCCGTAGAGTCTGTTCTCAATTTAGATATGACATGGGCTTGTACGAAAAAACCGCCATTGTCGGAGACACCTTTGGACAACTGCGCGACACTGTCATCATAGCAAAAAACAATTCTGGTATTGTTGGAAGAAATTTCGTAATGCTCAAATTCGCATTCTATGTACCTATTGTTTTCTTCATCGTATATAAAAAGCCCGTCAAAACGTTGTAGCGGCTCTTTCGACAGAATTATTTGCTCCGCGCCCAAATCATCCTTGGTAATCTCCACAGGCCAATATAAAGCGTCAGCGGCGGCATTCCCAAGGACGGTAGGAATTGAATCCCGCGCTATGCTCGGAGAGCCTATCTGCTCGCTTATGTTTATGCTCGTCGTTCCGTTGGAAGTCTCCACAGAGTTCACAACGCCACTAAAAACAGGCGCGCCATCGTCATACAAATGTGTTTTACAGCCGACAAGATTAAATTCATAGCCTGGCTCCTCTTTCTCCTCATTCTTCGCTTCTAGAAAATAAAACAGATCAATAGTTGAAAAACTTCCGTCTTTGGAAGAATAAACAGAATTGACGCTTACGTTCCAGTCGGTGAGGCTTTGGATGGGCCTTTCAGGAATATCGCTTATTGTCCTCTCCAATGTTCCAAATGACTGGAGCGGGTAATGCCCGTGGATATAATCCGGCTCATATTTTTTGCTTAAAACAAGTCTGTCTATGTCATTCCCCAAATGGTCAACCCATAGAGACGAATCTGGGCACAAAATCTCAATCGAATACATCAGGCCTCCCTTATGAACATGTAGGGGAGTTCTATGTCGTAATACATTCCGTTGGAACTATTTGGCCGGATTATTTCCTTTGTGCTCGTAGGGCCGTTGTAGAAAGCGTTTGGGATTGCGATGCCTTTGCCGTAGCCGAAATCATCGTGCGCAGGCGTTATTATGGAAAAGGGGGTTAATCCCATCCGCGCTTTTGTCAACAAAAAATCTTCGTAGAGCTTTACGATGTCGTAATGCACGTACCGCCACTCTATCGAAGCGCTCACTCTCGTAGGCCCCAAGTCGATGGAAAATCTCTCGCCCGTCATTGCGTCTGCGGATATATGGTTGAGCCTTTCGACGTGCGGCCACATCGCATAGGCATTCGCCGGGATTTCAAGCGTGTAGTCGTTGCAAACAAGAGACGCGCGTATTACCATCTTTGCTCATTCCATTTGAAAACAGGTTCAACTTTAACATTGATATATTCTATTGCCATAATTATACCTACTCATTTTACAAACTTCAATATTTTTCCCTCAACATTTACAAAATACACGCCACGTGGCAAATGCGAAATGGATATATTTTCATTTGGCTGAATGGTGCCATCCAATAAAATACTGCCGTTAAGGTTAAACATGCGTATTCTTTCCGATTTTCCCAAACCTTGAATTTTGAAGCTTTCAGTTCCGTTTAACCATATTTTAATTGCCGGAGTATAGGCAATGGTGTTTTGAATTGGTGATGAATTTTTCAAATGCTCAGGCATATCCACCGCTTTGCCAAAAAGCCCCGGAAGTTTGCCGTTCTCTACCGTCCATCCGTTTTCTTCTGTAAACAACCCGCCAATCGTGCCGTCCGCTCTAATGCTTGCAGCGGTAATGTCCTCGCCATCTTCTTTGTCATGGCCTTTCTTTGGAGTTTTAGGTATAATGTTCATACCGTTAAATGCTTTGTTACCGCTATAAGTTGAAACGTCATCGAATAAATAACTAGTTATACGACCAAAATAATTGCCCGAATAAATACCTGGATTTAACGCAGCACAATTTCTAACGATTATATTAGTATCAGTATAACCAATACCAAAACCATAAAAAGAATTAATATAATCATATCCTACTATACCACCAACCATTGCATCTGATGTGAAGCCCCCATAATATATCCAACCTGTGGAGTAACAGTTTAGTACAGCTCCCTCGTTGTATCCTACCACGCCACCGATATTTTCTAGTCCATTCACTGAGCCTGTAGAATAACAGGCTTTTACCGTGCCGTTCTCACGATTCCACCCAACAACGCCGCCACTTCTTCTTGGGTAACTTGGTATTATTATTTCTCCTATTTCTCTTCCTCTTTCTTCTCCTATATTAGCTGTAGAGTAGCTATTTGATACTGTACCTGAATTAACGCCAACCACGCCTCCACAAAAACCACCTGAACCCATTTCTCCTATAAAGTAGCTATTTGATACTGTACCTAATAAATTATAACCAACCACGCCTCCTGCGTATCCATCCTTGCTTCCTACTGTACTCATAGAGTAGCAATTATCTACTGCACCACTGTTAATGCCAACCACTCCTCCGACGTTACTACCAGTTCCGACGATAACTACAGTTCTATTAGAGTAACTATTCTTCACTGTACCTGAATTGGAGCCAATTACGCCACCGACATACCGCAGACCTATAACAGAACCATTATTAGAGTAACAGTTTTCTACCACACCTTCATTATTTGCAATCAAAACTCCTGCATAAAAACTCGTCGATTTGATGTAATAAGCAAAAACTCCTGTATTCTTAACTATAGATTCGCTACCTGTAATGCCGAATAAACCTTGATTGTCTTTATGACCGGCATATATATATAAACCAAATATAAGGTGTCCAGCTCCGTCAAAAGTCCCTTCAAAATAAATTTTATTTGAAACTGCATCAATAGGATTATCTCCTATAGGTATCCAAGTATTAAGACCAGCGGTTTTGTCATCCCACGATTTCCAATCTGTGGTATCATTCAGCATAATATCTGCGGCAAGCGTAATAGTCTTGCCTTTAAAATTATTGCCGCCATTCACCAGTTGCGCCAACCCGGCCAATTCCTCTGCGGTGCTTATGGTAAAGCTGTCTTGCCCGGAATTAAACCATTCGGTATTAGCCGTGCCATCCCAGATTGCCGCAGTAGCGGAAGAAAACGCCATAAGCAGGCAGAATGCAAAAGTTTTCACAATGCAATTCTTTGCCTCTCTCTTGCATAATTCGAAAAATGTTACCATCTTTGTTCGCTCCATTTTAAAACAGGTTCAATTTTTTCTCTCCAAATTTGCGGAGTTACCATAGTCGGATACATATTCACAACTACATTAGATTTTCTGTTGTCGTAGCTGTTCCTGACGCTTTGCGGGCCGTTGTTCAGCGCATCTACTCCCGCAGGGCCGCCCACAGCTCTAACCGCTCTTGTATTCAAAATCGCCTCCGTACCTTCCTCATTTGCCATTATCAGAGTGTTCCTGCCCGGTATCATGCCGCCCCTGTACATTTTTGTGGATGCTATTTTCTTGACCTGTACAGCAGCCGCAGCCGCTTGCGCGGCAACAAGAGGTATGTTCCACGGGAATGGAGTACCAGACATTGTTTTCAGTACGCTCTGGACGGCATTTATAGTGGCTTCGCCGATAGCTGAGGCTTTGTATAGTGCGGCATATCCTTTATGGCCTTCTGTCAATGTGGCTATGGTTTTGAGTACGGTGGCGGCGTTGCCAAGCCGTTTGTCCAGCAATTCCGCCTCATCCTTCATCATTTCAGTATGTATTTTCCTGCTACGCTCATCTCTTATTTCGAATAGTCTATCTTCTTGAGCTTCTTTGAGTGCCATCATTTCCTCTTCGTTTTCGGCAAAAGAAAGCTGTATTTCATGCAATTCTTTCAATTTCTCTATCTGTTTTTCGTAATTTAACCATATCTGCTCGTATTTCTGTTCCTCCGCAGTCATGCTTGCTATTCGCCTTTGCTCATCAAATTCTTCGATTTTTTTTGTATTGTCCAACCGCTTTTGATTTTCTTCTTCCTGCTTTTCAAACCGCTTCTGCTCTTCCTCCGCCCGTTTGTCTGCGAATTCCTTTTTTATACTTTCCTTGTTTTTCTGGTATTGCGTGTCCAGTTCGGATATTCGTTTTATATGCTCAATTTCTATCGCCGTTCTATCTTCGGCATTGGAGAGTACGGCTTCGTGCAATTCCGTAAGTTTCTCTATTTCCTTGTCGTAGTTTGCCAAAAGTTGGGTTTGCTTCTTTTCTTCCCCCTCTAGGCTCTCAATCCTCATTTTCTCATCGAATGCAGCTAGACTTGCAATAGCCGATTCCCTTTTCTTAATTGTGTCTAAGGGTACTATTAACGCCATAACATAACCCTCCTAAGCTTCATTTTTACCGCCCCCTTGCGTAATCCGCCAAAATCATAAAAGCTAGAGTTTGCGTTGTTTCTGTGTCGTAAGGAGTGTCTATATTCATCCAGCCTAGAGCTTGCAAGGTTGGAACTCCATTCAAGCCAAGAGGTGACAAATAAATGGAATTTCGCACAAGCTCCGTGAATTTTGAAAGATCCGGATCCAAAAAGTGCAAAGGATTCCCCTGCACTCCTGCCTGTTTTGCGGCTTCGTGCTCTAAGCATTTGCAATTTCCAGACTTGTCGCATTCGCAACCCCCGTTATTGTTCCTGCAAGCCTTGCATATTTCCGGGCTCCACCACTTCTCTATGAGTATCCACTTCCGTAATTTTTTTTTCCGCAGCCTCGCTGTGAGAGGTAAACCAAGAAGAAAACTTAGGTTCGGTTTCTTTTAATTTCTCAATTAACCTTGCTTTGTCGGCAAGGCTAAAATTCGCTATGCCGTGCGGATTGCCATTTTCGTCTTGAACGCCGGAAAAATCTTCTAAAAGCCATGCTGCATAATAACTTTCCTTATTCATGGCCCAATCCGCTAACAGATTGTTCTTGTTTTTGTATTCGCTTTCCGAACGTATATAAAGTTCAAGCTCATCCTGCTCGTTTTTAGAACTTTGGCGGAACTTGAAGCTAGAACCTGTTGCTTCTGAGTTGAACATTGCAGGCTTGGCCTTTTTGAACACGAACATGCTAAACCTCCATTCCCCGCATCAGATTGCGGTTTTCCTTGCTGGTCGTTATCAAACCCATAATGCTAGCTTGCGGCCATGCCATACCGCCGCGCTCTTCTTCAAATGAGTTTGCAATATCCAAAAGCTCTTGCTCACTGTTTGGCCACGAAGCCTCTAAAGACATCTGTATAGAGCCGGCTCCATCAAAATTAGGCGTTGTCTGCGCTATCTGCAATCTTGGAAAAAGCATTGCGAAACGGTATGCGCCTCTTGTAGCCACTAGTTTGCATTGCAAAATCGTTTCGTTGCTCTGCCAGTCCTCGTAAAGGGTTTTGTCGTGCAAGTAAACGGTAAGGTCAAGTGTTATTGTGCTTTTGCCGCTCGGCAATGGCTCTGCCCTTGAAAGGCCGTTGTTGCTTGTTCCGGTGGGCGTGTTGTCGTCTGATATACCGTGGCTCGTCTTGAACGAAAATTCGGTTATGGAGCGTGCTTGCAAAGCTTCGCTTGCCGCAGACAAATAGCATTGAAAATCCGAAAGTTGGAACCACTTGTCGAAATCCGCCCCGAAACTCCACGCCGCCGTGCTTGCCTTGCTAGGCTCCTTGTCTATGCGTTCTGCCGGGCCGCTCGCCGTGAGTTGCAAAGGGCTTTTGGCCGAGCAGGTTATTTCAAAATCCTTTATCGCCACGTTGCGGGCATGCCGCGCATAAGGCCCCAGCTTCTGGCTCACGCATAGATAGGTGTTTACAATGTCGGCAGCATTATAGGAAGAACTCGCTTCCTGTGCTTCCGCCGCCGTGTAAAGCCTCTGGTTTCTTCCCTGCGGTGGGATTATGAAAAAGTATTTGCAATATCCGGGGTTCTGGGCATCCGGCGCAGGCCCCGCAACCGATGCGTAGCCCAAGCCAGCCAAGAGAATGCGCTCAATGCCCTGTGCATAACCCTTGACACTAAGAGAAACGGTAGGCATCTCTGCCGTCTTTCGCTTATTCCCGTTGAACTGCGTACCGTTCATAGCCGCATCGGTGTAGTATTCAGTCCCCGTTTGGAACTCGGCATTTGTCTCGGCAGGGATTTTGTCGCCTGTGCCCGGCCAGTTGCTGGCCTCGCCTCCATAAAGGTCGCTATCTGTGGCTTGCAATTGTTTCTCCATGCAAATTGCATGTTCTATGCTGAAATCTTGTGTTGCAGTGTTCTCAAGCATTGTTTATTCCTCCGTTTTTACGCGATTGATTGTGAATTTTGCGGTAGCAGTTGCCACTACAGAATCTGTTTTGCTATAGTCAATGCCGTTTGGCGTGTCTGCCTTTATTTCGGCTTCTCCGTTTAAATAAAATGGTATCAAAGCAGTTCCGTTTCGTTGCCGTGCCTTAACATTATCTATGAACTGCATAAGGCATTTTTTGCCTTTTTCCAACCCGCTTTTTACGCTTTCTTGCGGGTTTATGCGATATATAACCGAAAAATCTGCCGCAACGGAAATTTCAAATCTATTGTTTGCGACAAGTTCTAAATCTTCCGAATCCAAATGCAAAACACATAACGGCAGGCTTTCATCCGGTTCGCTAAGGTAATTTTGCAAAGGCATGCTTTGTTCCAAAAATTTAGATTCAACGGATAAATCAAGAGGCTCGTTTATCGAAATAACACACTCGGCAAGTTCGCTTATTGTATTATTTTTTTCAAAATCGTTAGCCATATTATTAATATACATTTTTTCAGATAAATATGCAAAATGTTTTACAAAAGTGATAAAAAAAGCTCATTTTCATCATTTTTCATCAAACAACAATGACTTTTTCAATAAAAATAATATATATTGCAAATTATGAGTCAACCTATTAAAATCATAAGGAGTATGTAAATGAATGCACCGGGCAAGAATTTCTTAAAAGTAACAGGAATTTTGTATCTTATTATTCATGGTTTTGACATGCTAATTGTATTATTAGGGATGGATAATGCTTCGCTTGGCTCAAAATTAGAAGCATATACATCTTTTCCACTTCCGGTATTATTGTTCAATGACCTATGTGGGATATTTGTTGGAATTATGGGCATAGCATATTGCAGTACACTTGAAAAAGCAAAAGTATTAACAGGTATTGCCATAATTGTTCTAGTTTGGGATGTTGTATTTTTAATTGCCGATTTTTCATGGTCTTCGTTAATTTTTCTTTTCCTTCCCATTTTGTATTTAATAGGAGCGGTAAAAAATAAAAACGTTGCATAAACACAGGAAGGTCAAAATGAAAAAAACTCTAATCGTAATGTTTTCTATCCTAATAGGATGTTCTTTAGTTTTTTGTAAAGATGACCCAAAACAAAAGGCGTTAAAACATGTCGAAAAAGCTAATAAAGAACTTGCTAATAAAGAGATTGAATTATTTCTCGCTGCCGCTTCAACTTGGTCTATGCTTCAAATGGCGTATAATATGGAAACAGACAAAGTAGGCTCCAATATCGAAATTGGTTATACACCTCCGGGAGCCAGTTCGCCATCAGATTCTAGCGAATATGGATATTTCAAATACAAAACAAATGTTATTTCCGATAAAATTGTTGTTTGGGAAGCTACGTTAATAAAAAGTATTGGGGATTGTTATAATGCTTTTTGGACTATTACCGCCGATATAGACAGCGATGGTAAACTTAAATTTAAAGGTAAAATTTCCGGAGCCGGCGAATGTCTAAAATTAGCCCCTGATTTTTGCAAAAGCGAAAATTTTAAGTGTGACGAATTGGTAATAGATTAATCGAGTAGCTCCGATTCATCTTTGTTCAAAAGTAGCCGCTGGTTAATCAACGTTTGCTATTTAACATCGCTCTAAAACGATTAAAGATCTCTGCTGGGTACTGCCGGGTATTAGGTAAAAATGCGTTTCCGCTATTTTGTATTCTTCCGATTTCCAATTGTGCAGTTCTTCTTTAACTGCCGGACCCTTCATAAAATAAACTTTTCCGCCTCTTTTCAGGCTGTTGCCAAGCCTAGGCAAAGTTTCTGCGATGCTGCCGAATGCTCGGCAAATAACGCCATCAACCGGTTGCCTCATAGAAGATGTCGTAACTTTATGCTCAAAAACACTTATGCCGTGCAGACACATTTTTTCTATTGCCATTTTCAAAAAATTTGCCCTGCTCTTGCGCGGTTCGCATAAAATCAAGTTTATTTGCGGATTCACCAATTTTAAAGGTATGCCCGGGAAACCCGCGCCGGAACCTAAGTCCAGCATATCGCTCGGCCATTTTTTTACAAATGAATTTATTATTATGCAGTCGGCGTAATGGCGTTCCACTATGGTTTCAAAAGCGTTTAAGCGTGTGAGATCTTGGTCTTTGTTATTCTCTCTGAGCAGTCCGTGAAAGAGCCAAAGTTTATCCAGAGTTCCTTCTTTTAGCTCAATGCCGTGGCGGCGGAGCAGAATATTCAGGCTTTGTTTGCCGGGTTTCAATCTATGTTTTTCCATGCAAAGCCCTTTTGTATTTTTCCCTTACCAACAGCAAATCCCGTTTGTAGGGGTTTTCCTTGAAATCTGCAAAAGCCCATTGGGTTGGTTTAAAGTCCCCTTTTGCGTAGGTTAAAATCATGTCCAGCCAAATTCCGCTGCCGGCATAGAGTTTAAACGGGCCGCGTTTTGTTGAAGGGAGAACAATTTTATCGGAATCCATATAGCCTACATCTATGTTCAATGTACGGTTTCCGGTTTCATTTTTCAAACAATTCTCCAATTCAATGGCTTTATTTTTACATATGCCTATATTTTCCGGTTCTACCAAGCCCTCAAAGGAAACCACGCCTCTATACAAATTTTCACCCATCTCGGTTTTGTAATAATCCGTTTTGCAAAACGGAAAAAATTCTCCTTTGTGTTCTAATGTTCCGAATTTATCGGCAATAGCAAATAACCAAGTGGCTTTCAGCGAATTTTGAGGTGCTATTATGAAGGCGATTAGTTTTGCTGGGTATGGTGGCGGCACAAGGGAAATTTACAAAATTTTCTACTTTCTATTCCAATGTTTAAACGATTGCGCAATATAGATTGGTCTGAGTTATCCGGTTTGCTGGTTGGAGCTGTGCTAGCTATTGCAATATGCGTTTCAATGTATGTTTTGGTAGTTAAGCTGTACCAAGAAGGGATTTTAGGGAAAAACGAATACACTCTTTATTCGAATTTTGTTTCGGGGCAGGGGCTTCACAAAGGCACAACCGTTCAAATAAACGGAGTTAACGTAGGGAGTATTGAAGATATTTCCCTCAACGAGAACGGCACTGTGAAGTTAAAACTGGCCATTAATACCGAGTATAAGCCGTGGATCACCGATAAATCCGTTGTATATGCCACACGCGACCAAAACATAATTTCCGAGCGGGTCATAAACATTGATATTTCGAAAAAAGGCGATAAAATTTTGGAAAGTGAAGAATATTTGCTGGCAAGTGCTGCGCAAGATATTGAAACTGTTTTAAAAACAGCCAACGAGCTTATAAACAGCATAAGCCAGCTGGTTTTTATCGCAGACACCCTTTTGAATATGGTCATGGATACAAATGCTACCATTGGCAAGTTGCTGGGTTCGGACGTTTTGTATAACCGCCTGGATATAGCAACGCTCAAAATAAACGATTTGCTTATCAGTGCGAGCGGGCTTATGGCCAATGCAAATGATGTGTTTCAAATCGTGAATGAAAGCATGCCAAAAGCGGTGGCTTTTGCAGATACTCTGTCCACAGGCGTTATGGGGCTTATGGGAAATCTTGATAGCCTTACCGGCAAAGCAAACATTTTTATAAACTCGTTGGATACCACCATGCGCACTGTAGGCAGCATGGTTAATGATTTGAATTCCGTGGTGGGAACTGCGGGCAATTTAATCACAGACGGCTCGCAAGCTATTAACAAAGCAGATGATTTTGTGGGCGGGGTTTCAAAATTTTGGTTTATGCGCAGCAAAATTCCTAAAAAAGATACCATTCCTCTTTTGGAGGATGTATGGTGAAAAGAGTTTATGTTATATTCTGTATATTTATGCTGGCAGTCGGTGTTTTTGCCGAGTCGGGGGATTATGCTTATCAAGCAAAGAAATATTTTTCGCAAGGGCGTTATGGCAATGCTTATGATCAATATGAACGTGCGCTTGGAGAAGCCCGCAAAGAAGCAGACCTTGTGTCTGAGGGAAGAATTTTAATTTCCATGGCAATGCTCGCTGCTCATGCTATGGAATATGAAGCTGCAAAAAAACTTCTGGATTTCGTGCGTACCGATGTACTGGATGAAAAGAGCAAAGAATATTTTTGCAAAACCTATATGGAATTTTATAATTTGCAGGGCAAGTACAAAGAAGCTCTTGAAATAGCAAACCGTTATTCGTTCAAAAAAGCGTCTGCGGCCTTTTTAGGTGAAGCTGCCATAGCTGCAGCCGGTAACAAAAAAAACGGTGAAGCGGATGCTTATTTGAAAAAAATAAATAAAAAGAATTCGCCCGGACAATTCGCTTTTTACGAAGCGAGAGTGGCGGATTTAAACGGCGGAAAACCGAAAGAGCTATACGAAAATGCTTTGCGGCTTTCCTCGGAAAAAAAACAATATTTTATTTCAGGCGTAATTTTGCTTCGCTTGGCAGAATTAACCGGCAACAAAGATTATGCAACGAGAAGTGCATCCGTTTTTAGCGAACTCGGTTTGGCAAAACCGTTTCAAAAAGCAGAGGAGATGGCAAAATGAATTATAGGAATTTATCGCAAATTGCGGAAATACCGCATGAGCCTCTTAGCGTTAACAATTTGCTAAAGTTGCATGGAACAGAACTTAAGTTATCTTTAAGAAACAAAACTTCGGATTCGGAAATAACGAGCGTGGATTTGCACCGCCCGGGGCTTGCGCTTGCGGGATTTTTCGGTGATTATGCCTACGAGCACATACAGCTTTTAGGGCATACGGAATGGAATTATTTGGAATCGGTCGGGCAGGAGCAGAGGAAACTGATTTTTTCAAGGCTTGCAAAATATAAATCACCGCTTTGGATTCTAACGCACGGATTGGAACCTCACGAAGAATTTATGGAGCTGTGCGAAAAGGTCGGTTCTCCCCTTGTGACAACGGAATTGCCGACTATAAACTTTGCTAGGCCTTTGCAAAGAAGTTTGGAAAATTACTTTGCGCGTAAAATTTTTTTGCATGGAAGCATGATAGATATCTTCGGAGTAGGAGCCTTATTTATAGGTGAGTCCGGTGTCGGAAAATCCGAGTGTGTTTTGGATTTGGTTGAACGCGGGCATTGCTTGGTTTCCGATGATGCCATAGATTTAAGGCGAGTCGGCGATTTTATTTTCGGAACAGGCAAGGAGGGATTTAACCATTACATTGAAATCAGAGGCATTGGAATTACCGATGTACGTTCCATGTTCGGCGTAAAATCGGTTAGAAACGAAAAACGTTTGGACATTATTTTAGAACTTCAAAAATGGGACGCTTCGGAGCAATACAACCGCACAGGATTAGATACCATTGCAAATAAAATACTCGGCTTGGATATTCCGCATGTTGTGATTCCCGTTTTGCCGGGTAAAAACATAGCTGTTATATCTGAGGTTGTGGCTATGGATCATTTATTGAAAAGAGATGGGTTGAATAGTTCAAAGAATATAAATGATTTTTTGCTCGCTCAAATCAAGCAAAAAATGGAGAGTAAAAAATGAATGGCAAAAACCGTCCTTGGTTGTTTTATGCTTTTATTATTTTGGGCTTTATATCTTTGTTTAGCTTATGGTTTTTTTTACATCCGAACAGCCCTTGGCATTCACGTATTGACTACAACGTAGCTTTTGAAGAAATAGGAGATTTGAAAAAGGACGACTATGTCAGTGTGAACGGATTAACCAAAGGCTATGTAAAAAAAATCGAATTGACGGATTCTTGCGTGTGGATCGGGGTTGCGGTGCTATCCGAGGTAAAAATTCCGGTGGATTCCAAATTTAATATTATAAATGCGGGACTGATGGGAGAGCGAATGATAAACATAGAACTTGGAAAATCAAAAAATTATTATACGTCCGGAACGCACATTGCAGGTTTTTTTGACATGGGAAGCACAACCATAGGCAACCTTGTACTGGATATTTTGAATGAGGCAAGCGATATGGTTGATATTTTGACAAATGCTGCAGACACTTTGTTTTCTGAAGAGAAAATTAAAAAATACGAAAAACTCGGACAAAAAGCAAAATATATAGGGAACAGAACTTCGCGCCTCGTTAGTACAGCAGAGACATCGATTATTGCATCGGTTGATTCCCTGGTTATGGCAAGAGACAGAGCAGCCGAAATCATAGATAGCATAAAACCGAATTTAGACGGGGCAATGGAAAACGCAGATAATTTGCAAAAAAAATTAATAAATCTGAAAAAATCTTTGGAAGAAATTAAAAACAGCGTGAGCTCCATAGCTCAAAAATTGGAAAGCGACAACAACACAATTTCTCTCGCTTTGAATAAAAAACAAAATGGAGATTTAAGGCTCCAAATGAAAAAAATTTCCGAAGATGCGGAAAGACTGATGGAAAAAATAAATAAAGACGGATTGGATTTAAATGTGGATTTTTTTTAGGATACTGAGTTTGGTGTTAGCGGGCTTGCTGCTCGCTTCTTGCTCTAAAACAGAAGAAGACGATATTGTTTGGGAGCCAAAAGAGCATCCTGTTATGCTTTTTTCAGATACTACCATTTTGGAACTGTATGAGGGAAACAGGATTTCTTGGAAAGTTAAAACCGCTTATTTGGAGAGATGGGGTGGTTCGGACAGCATTTTTGTGAAACCTATTTTTGCGGATATTTACGATTCGCTGGGAAACAAGGCTGCGTTTTTGCGGGCAGATTCGGGAAATTTGAATATGCGCATGACTTTTGTCAGAGCTTACGGCAGGGTTTACGCTCTTTCGCCCAAAGGAGCCGCGGTTAGGGCGGATTCATTAATGTGGCTAAAAAGAGATGATAAAATTCGCACAGAGGGACCGGTGCGTGTTGTGGGTGAAACAGGCGATGTTTTGCAAGGCATAGGATTTTTATCCGATTCAAAATTGGAAAATTGGAGTATTCGTTCAAAAGTCACGGGTATCTTTCAGGATGCGGCAAAAAGGTTGAAAGAGGAAGATAGCAAATTAGCTCCGCAATAAATCTCTTAACCTTGCTGCTTCTTCAAAGTCAAGCCTTGCTGCGGCTTCCTTCATCGCGAGTTCCAATTCTTGAACTGAGCGGGCGTCTTTTGCCGCGCTACTTGTTTCCAGTCGTTTGCTATGTGCTGCTTTCTTCCCTCTTACCTCGTCCAATGGATCCTGAATTTCCAGCAAATCTTCCAATTTTCTCTGAACGTTTTTGGGTATTATATTGTGTTTTCTGTTAAAATCAATTTGCTTTTCCCTTCGTCGCCTTGTTTCGCTAATCGCTTTTTTCATGGAATCGGTCATTTTATCCGCATAAAGAACAACCTTGCCTTTTACGTTTCGGCTTGCACGCCCCATGGTTTGTATTAAACTTTTGTAATTCCTCAAGAAGCCCTCTTTATCGGCATCTAAAATGGCTACCAAAGCAACTTCCGGTAAATCCAATCCTTCTCGCAAAAGATTTATGCCGATGAGAACATCAAATTTTCCCATTCTTAAATCCCGCACAATTCCGTGCCTGTCAAGGGTTTTTATATCGCTGTGCAAATACCTCGCTCTAACGTTTTTTTCCAGTAAATAATCCGTTAAATCCTGCGCCATTTTTTTGGTAAGCGTTGTTACCAGAACTCTATTTCCGTCTGCGACAGTTTCCTTAATGCGAGTGAGCAAGTCACCCATTTGCCCTTCTATAGGTTTAACATAAATTTCAGGGTCCAGCAAACCTGTGGGACGGTTAATCTGCTCAACAATTTTTCCTCCGGTTTTTTTGAGTTCGTAATCCGCAGGCGTAGCACTTACAAAAAGTACATTATTCGGGCATTCATATTCAAATTCCGCAAAATTCATCGGGCGGTTATCAAGTGCGCATGGCAGGCGCCAGCCATAATCCACCAGCGTGGTTTTGCGGGATTTATCGCCTGCGCACATGCCGTTGACTTGCGGAATGCTGGCGTGCGATTCGTCAACAATCAAAAGCCAGTCTTTGCCAAAATAATCCCAGAGTGTGTAGGGGCGGGTGCCGGGCATTCTATTCTCAACAATGCGCGAATAATTTTCTATGCCGGGGCAGATTCCGGTTTCTCTTATGAGTTCCATATCATAGCGAACACGGCTGGTGAGTCTTGCCGCTTCCAAAATCTTGTTTTCTTTCTGCAAATCAAACAGCCTTCTGTTCAAATCCCTTTGAATTTGATTTGTAATTCTAATCCTATTCTCTTCTCTTGTCACAAAATGCTTTGCCGGAGCAACGGTAATTTCTTCGACATTCTTTATCGTTTCGCCTGATATTAAATGAAACCATGAGAGTTTTTCTACAGTATCTCCGAAAAGTTCAATGCGAAGCCCAATATCGTCATAGCTGGGATAAATGTCTATTCTATCGCCACGTACCCTGAATGTTCCGCGATCCAGAGCTAAGTCGTTGCGGTCGTACTGAATGGAGACCAAATCTCGCAAAATACTATCGCGTTCACGTTCTTCCCCAATTCTTAAACGCACCATCAATTCAAAATATTCCGCAGGGCTTCCCAAGCCGTAAATGCAGCTCACAGATGCTACGATTATAGTATCTCTTCTGGTCAATAAATTTTTTGTGGCTCTTAGCCGCAGTTTATCTATTTCTTCGTTTATGGCGGCGTCTTTATCTATAAAGGTGTCGCTTGATACAATGTAGGCTTCGGGCTGGTAGTAATCGTA
>LIUH01000071.1:22463-40087 GCA_001462225.1 Fibrobacteria bacterium GUT31
TCGGGCTGGTAGTAATCGTAGTAGCTCACAAAATATTCAACGGCGTTTTCGGGGAAAAATGCTTTGAACTCCTGGTAGAGTTGCGCTGCAAGCGTTTTGTTGTGGGTTAAAATCAGGGTTGGCTTTCCTAAATTTTTAATCACGTTTGCCATTGTAAAAGTTTTTCCGCTACCTGTTACTCCCAAAAGAACCTGAAATTTTTCACCGTTTTTAAAAGCTTTGGTTATTTCTTTAATCGCTTCGGGCTGGTCCCCGGCAGCGGAGTAAGGGCTTTTTATTTTAAACGATGTCGGTTCGCTCGGCGGGCAGATATTTAATTTTCCGGGCCTACTCTCTTCCGGGGTTAGTTTTCTTACCAATAGTTTCGCATCTAGGTCTGCAACATTAAATTTCTTCATATAGTGCTTCCCTAATATTCCCAGATTAATTAAAAAATTCCTTTATCCTCTCAAACAAACTGCGTTCGCGTTTTTCATCGCGGGCTTGGCCGAGGGTGCTGAGTTCTTCGTAAAGGGATTTTTCCTTGCCGGATAAATTCTCAGGGATATGGGCCTGAACTTCTACAAAAAGGTCACCTTTGTAGTCGGAGTTGTAGCCGGGTAATCCTTGGCCGCGAACCCTTAGTTGCGTTCCGGGTTGTAAACCGGCGGAGATTTTTACTTTGACTTCGCCGTATAAGGTGGGAATTCTCTGTTCGCCGCCAAGAGCCAAACGATATACAGGGACGAGTACTTTGCAAAAAAGATTTTGCCCGTCTCGCACAAAAAAATCATCGTTTTTTTCCTCTATATGCACAATGAGTGAGCCTGTTGCTCCCCCTTGCGCACTTGCATTTCCTTCGTTGCGGAGTTTAATGTAATTTCCGCTCGCAACTCCGGCGGGAATTTTTACTTCTATGGTATCTTCGGTTTTAACACGCCTTTGCCCGGAACATGTTTTGCATTTGTTGGTTATAGCTTCGCCCGTGCCTTCGCAATCCGGGCAAGCGGTTACATTTACCATTTCACCGAAAATACTGCGCATTCTGCGGCGCACCTGCCCTTTTCCACCGCAGGACTGGCAAGTTTTCATTCCGCTGCCACCCTTGCCGTTGCAATCCGGGCATACTTTATATCGTTTTATGCGGACTTTTTTTACCGTTCCTTCGGCTATTTCCTTTAAGGTTAATGCTATGCCCATTTGCAAATCTTCACCGGGGGCAGGCCCACGGTTATGCGAACTGCGTCCACCGCTAAACCCGCCGCCAAAACTGCCGATGTCCGCAAAAATATCGCCGAAATGGGTAAATATGTCTTCAAACGAAAAACCGCCTCCGCTAAAGCCGCCAAAGCCGCCGCTGCTTAAACCCTCGTGACCAAAACGGTCATACTGTGCTTTTTTCTTTTCATCGGAAAGCACATCGTAAGCCTCAGCCGCTTCCTTGAACTTGTTTTCCGCTTCCTTATCGCCGGGATTTTTATCCGGATGGTATTTTATAGCGAGCTTTTTGTATGCCCGCTTAATATCATCAGCGGAAGCGTCTTTGGAAACGCCGAGAATTTCGTAGTAATCCCGTTTGTCCGACATTTTTATTTTTTCTCATCCACTACTTCAAAATCCGCGTCAACGGGGCCTTCCTTGCCTCCACTGCCCCCATTGCTTTTGCAGTTGTCGCCGCAAGAGCCATCGCAGTTTTCACCATGCTGATGTTCGCCGCCCGCTCCCGCTCCGCCTGCTGCTCCGGCAGTTTGAGCCGCTTGCAGAATTTGGCTCACAACGCTTTGGGCCTTGTCCATTGCGCTCTGAATTTCCTCTTTGCTTGTGGCTTTTTCCGTTGCCGCTTTTAAATCTGAAACAGCGGAGTTCGCTTGGGAAACCAAATCTGCGGGCAATTTGCCTTCATTTTCCTTGAGCGTTTTTTCCACCTGGTAAACAACCTGCTCGGCCTGATTTTTTGCATCAACCAATTCGCGAGCTTTTTTATCCTTGTCCGCATTGGCTTCCGCATCCTTGACCATTTTGTTTATCTCGTCTTCGCTAAGGCCGGAAGAAGTTTGAATTTTGATGCTCTGCTCTTTGCCTGTTTCCTTGTCTTTTGCGCTTACATGCACAATGCCGTTTGCGTCTATGTCAAAAGCAACCTCAATTTGCGGAATGCCGCGGGGTTTTGGCGGGATTCCTGTAAGGTCAAAGCGGCCAAGTGTACGGTTATCTCTTGCAAACTCCCTTTCGCCTTGCAGAACGTGTATTGTCACTGCGCCTTGGTTGTCGTCTGCGGTGCTGAACACTTGGCTTTTGCGAATTGGAATTGTGGTGTTGCGGTCTATGAGCTTGGTCATCACGCCGCCCAAGGTTTCTATGCCAAGGGAAAGCGGAGTAACATCCAAAAGAACCACGTCCTTTAGAGAACTGTCGCCTGCCAAAACACCGCCTTGAATTGCTGCGCCAACAGCAACAACTTCGTCCGGATTAACACCTTTGTGTGGTTCCTTCCCGAATAACTTTTTAACCGCTTCTTGAACCGCAGGAATGCGAATTGAACCGCCTACCAGAATTACTTCGCTTATGTCTGAGGATTTTAATTTCGAGTCTTCCAATGCCTTACGAACCGGTCCAAGGGTTTTTTCCACGAGGAATGCGGTCAACTGGTCAAATTTTGCACGTGTGAGCGTTAAATCCAAGTGTTTGGGGCCGGTTGCATCCGCTGTAATAAACGGCAAATTTATATTTGTGCTTGTGGACGCCGAGAGGTCTATCTTTGCCTTTTCCGCCGCATCTTTCAAGCGTTGCAGAGCCATTTTGTCTTTTTTGAGATCTATGCCCGGATTGTCCTTGCGGAATTCATCGTTAATCCAGTCTATTATAACCTCGTCAAAGTTATCGCCGCCTAGAGATGTGTCGCCATTGGTGGCAAGCACTTCAAAAGAATTTTCAAAGATTTCCAGAATGGAAATATCAAAAGTTCCGCCGCCTAAGTCGTAAACGGCTATTTTCTCGTTCTTTTTCGTGTCCAAACCGTATGCAAGGGCTGCTGCGGTCGGTTCGTTGACTATGCGTAAAACCTCCAAGCCGGCGATGCGTCCCGCATCTTTTGTAGCCTGCCTTTGGGCATCGTTAAAATATGCCGGAACGGTGATTACCGCTTGGGTCACCTCTTGGCCAAGGTAGTCTTCTGCGATTTTTTTCATTGTTTGCAGAACAACTGCCGAAATTTCCGGCGGAGCGTATTCCTTGCCGTCCACATTTACACGCACCAAGTCATTGCCCTTGCCCACCAAGTGGTAAGGCATATGCTTTTCCGCTTCCGAGCATTCCTCCGCACGGCGTCCCATAAACCTTTTGATTGAGTAGATGGTTTTTTCGGCGTTGGTAATTGCCTGCCGTTTTGCCACGTGCCCCACCAAACGCTCTCCGTTTTTGCCAAAGGCAACTATTGAGGGAGTGGTGCGGAAACCCTCGGCGTTTGCGATAACGACCGGTTTTCCGCCTTCCATAACAGCAACGCAGCTGTTAGTTGTGCCTAAATCTATTCCTATGATTTTTCCCATAGTTTTTTTCTCCTATTAAATTTCCTTCCCTGAAGAAACGATGACTTTTGCTGTTTTCAACAATTTATTCTTGATTTTATAACCCTTTTGAAACACCTGAACAACGTTCCCTTCGGGAACGGTTTCGCTCGGTTTGTTCATTAAGGCTTCGTGCAAATTCGGGTCAAAAACTTCGCCTGTAGGGTCTATGGTTTCCAAGCCGAATTCCGTTAAAATCTTGTTAAACTGTTCTTGAATCAACTTCATTCCTTTTTCAAAAGCCGCCAAGTCTCCTGTTTTGTTCTCTTCTGCAAAAGCACGGTCAAAATTATCTTTTACTTCCGAAAGTTTTGTCAAAAGTTTGCCGTTTGCCGTGCTTATGAGTTCCAATTGCTCTTTTGCGGAACGTGTGCGGTAGTTTTCAAACTCCGCAAAAAGACGCAAATATTTATCCTGAGCTACAGCTAGGGCATCATTTTCACCTGTAAGCTCCACAGTGGAATTTTCCGCCTCTTCAACAAGTCTTTCAACTTCTTCCGAAATTTCGTTTTTGTCTAAAGTTTCTTCCATATTTTTGTATTAGGCAAAAGATGTGCCGAGCGGCAAAAAGGTATTTTTGAGCAAAAAAAGCTGATTTTCGAGTTGCTATGTTTCAAAATGAAACGTAAAAAGAAATGTTTTTGCATTCAAAATGAAACTTTCTATAGTAGCCGCTGATTAAGTCTGGTTTTAGAATGCGGCATTCCCCCGTTAGCCCTCCGGGCGAAAAAACGGGGGGAGAACCTGCGAAATTGTTAAAATTTCGTAGGTTAAGGGGGAATGCTGATAGCGATGAATTTTTGCGATGATTAACTGAATAGGAAGTTTATCAGTGTTTACTACATTATGGGTATGGAAAAAGATTTTTCGCTTGAACCAAGTAATATGCCCGGAGTTGATGCCTATATAGAGGCTTTAAAAGAAGACGGCACTAGCTACCCAAATTGTTCCAACCACTCCGGCACTCTTACCCTGCAAGGGTTTTGCGATGCCGCAAATGCCTTAATAGAGCCATTCGGCAAGGCATTGGAAAAAGCACGGGAGATAAGCAGTGCAGACCGATGAAGCTATTGAAGAAAAGCGGGTAAAATCAATATTTGGGGCATTCATACTACTTGCAAGAAAAGGCTATATAGATAGCAATAGATTCACTCTTAACGCATCATTGCTGAAACTAACGGTAAAACACTATTCAAGGAATTTGAAAGCTCTGAAAATCCGCTACGGCATAGAAGACAATGCGCAACCGCAAAAAGCGGCAGGTTTTATAACGGCAGCTATTATGAAGTTCCGGCCTGTATTGCCAAAAAACGGAAGCGATGGCAATCTTTTCCACGGCGATGAAAACGAAGTTCTAGCGGCGTTTCATGGCTTTTGCATCTGTGCAGAACAAATAGACGGCAAAATAGATTTGCCGCAGGTCGTCAGTCTTTGGTCAAAACCTGAATTTGGGGAATGGCTGAAAAATTTCATTTATCTTCTCAGGTTCGGAGACTACACTGCTGAAAGTCTGGTGCTAAGTTTTGACGCTCTGGCACGTTTTGCAAAATAGGGCGTATTGAATAGCATTGACTTAATTGGGATTACTCCCCTGCTCTCTGACGCAAAATCCCTAAAACTTGTTCCAAGGCGAGTTCTGCCGTTTTTTCCGTGTAAAGGGCGTTCACCAAGTTGGAACGGGCCGTTTGCATATTGTTGTCTGCGGTTAGCAAATCCGTTATAGGTGCAACCTGCTCCTTGTATTCAAGTTCCTTCATCAAATAATTCTCTTCGGAAAGTTTTGCGTTTTCTCTGTTGCGCTCCACCATGTTTTTAGCGTTAAAAAGGGTGGATTTTGCACTCTCGTATGTTGCTTGCAATGCTAGCTTCTGCTTTTCCATATCTATTTCAAGCTGCCTCTTTTGAATGCGGGCATAGGTGCGTTTTGCGCTGTTGGACATTCCGTCAAAAAGCGGAACGGTTACGCTTATTCCCACTGTGCCATTGTCTGCGAATTTGTCTTTAGCGTCATCAAAAAAGTCAAATTTTTCCCTGCTTGCCTGTGTGCCATAACTCGCAAAAGCAACGACATTAGGGTATATTTCCTGACGTGTCAAATCGATTTGCATTTCCTGAAGTTTTACCTGCTGCTCCATTCTCCTCAATGTTATGGAACTCTGCAAAGGATTCCCGCTTATATCGGCTGAATTTCTGAAATCCGTGCTTAGGCGATCCGTTAGCTCAATTTGCTCGCCCGGAGTACGCCCCATAATTTGCAGAAGAGCATCTTTTTGGGTTTGAATTTGAACCTTCAAATTATCTATTTGCGTGCTCAAAGAAGATAAGTTGATATCCATTGTGTTCAAATCGCTTTTTTTTGCTATGCCCTGTTCCACCATTGCCGCAATGACTTCCCTTGTTTTGCTCAGATTATCCTTTGATTTTTGCATAACATCCAAATTTTCTTCCATATAAACGATAGCCCAATACTGCATTGTTATTCCATAAACTATGCCCTCTCTTAATTCCTGCTTTCCCAGCGCATCAATTTCCTTGCCTTTTCTTGCCATTGAAATTCCCGTTAATGCCTGAGGAACATAGAGGAATTGGGTTAATCTAAGATCACCTGCAACATTCCAGTTTATAGGATAATCTATAGTTATCATATCTAAAAAACCCTTGTTGTTAGGAACCGGTGAAGCTCCTATTGGAATTTTGGTAGGGTCGTGCGCCCAGAGGCGTGTTGCCGTGCCGTTTGCGGTTAATTGCGGCAAATAGCTGCGAAAAGCGGCGTTTACCTGCGCATCTATGCCTTCGGAACCCAACTCTGACCTTTGAATGTCTAAATTTCCTTTTAAACCCTCGCTTAAAGCCTGTTTCAGGCTAAGAGGCGCAGCGGAGGCAAAAACTGCCGTGCCAAGTACCAACAAATATAAAATCTTTCTCATACAAGGCACAAAAGTAAATAAATAAAAATCCATTCTCAGGCATTTTTTGGGTTTGCAAGGACTAAACGGAGTTTTTGCAGGATAAATGGATTTTTTACCCCAGCTTGGGTATAGCTCCGTAAAATGGAACTTTGGAAATTTTCTCTATTGTTTCGGCATTATCCAAAACAATTTCATCGTTAAAATTAACGCCGTCTTCCCAAGAGAATATAAAACCGCTGATTTCAATGTTCTTTGATTTTAAATAGTCTATTGAAAGCAATGTGTGGTTTATAGTGCCCAGCCCGGGCTGCGCCACAAGCAAAACCGGAAAACCTGAGAGCTTTGCCAAATCCGCCATGTCAAAATTTCGCGTTATAGGAACCCTTACCCCTCCGGCTCCTTCCATAAGTACAAAATCATATAGCTTTTTTGCAGTAGTCAAAAAATTCCGAATAGCTTTTTTATCAAATTTTACCTTTTCCTTTCCAAAGGCAAAATGCGGCGAACTTAGGGTTTTCAAGCTATAGGTGCAAGCTACATTCTTGTATTTTACGGTTTTTTTAATAAAAGCGGTATCGGCCGGTTTCCCGCACTGAATGGGTTTGTAGTATAAAATTTTCCCTTTTGAGCTTTTGAGGAGCGAGAGCAAAAACGCAGAGGTATAAGATTTTCCTACACCCGTTCCCGTACCTGTTATAAAAAGACCTTGTGGCATAACAAAGGAAAATAGAAAATTCCCTAATCCTTTACAAACAAAATAGAACCGGCGAAAACCAAGGCTATTACAATTATTTTTTGAAGCGGAAAGGGTTCGCCGAAAACAACAAAACCGCCAAGGGCCGGCACAATTAATCCGATGGCGGCAGAAAGAGGAACAACAAACAAGGCTCTGCCCCTGCGAAGCCCTATTTGCGAACATAAAAACGCAATTATATAAAGCACGGCAAAGGCGAAAATACGCAAATCAATAGGCGGCGGAAATAAGCCGTTTAAAGAGATGCTTTTGTAAAAAACAGCAGAAAGCCCAAATCCCGCTCCGGCGCACAAGGAATCCGTTATTTCGGATTTACGGAAAATCAGGCAAAATACAGCCAGCAAAGCGAGCGTGGCTCCGGCATAAATCCAAAGCATTCTTTCGGGACGAATTTCCCCGGAGGCTTCCCCAGCTAAAGTTCCGTCTATCAAAATCCCGCAAAAAATCAAACCTACGGCAAAAGCGATTTTGCGGCTCATTTTTTCACCCAGAATCTTCCAACCTAAAATTGCGGTTAATGCAGGATTTAAAGCCATAAACGGCTGAACCAAACTTATATTATACATTGCCATTGCACCGTAATAGAGCAAAGTAGCCACCACGCTTAAAAACAAACCCCCAAGCCAAAATTTATTCACAGCCAAAGACTTAACGGAATTCGCCGCCCGCAAACCGATGCTTTCCAAAATATTCCCAAAAGCGAGACCTATCGCAGAACTAAGCGTTAGAAGAAAGAACACTAATCGCTCCCATAAGTTTCCCCATAAGTCCAGTAATTCCCTACGACCAGCTTAACGTACTCCCTTGTTTCCCAATAGCTCACCTCTTCAACTCTTATGTCCCAGGGCAAAGAGCCGTAATTTGCAAGCCAGCGTTTAGCAGCGGTAGGGCCTGCATTGTATTCTCCTAAAACGCCTATGTAATCCCCTTGATGTTCTTGATACAAATCGTTTAAGTACCTGACCCCCAAACGGATGTTCATATATGCGTTGTATAGCAAATCCTTATCGAATTTTTCTATGCCTTCTCTCTTTGCCAAAAAATCTCCTGTTGTCGGCATAATTTGCAAAAGCCCCCGAGCACCGGCCGGAGATTGAATTTTCGCATCGAATATGCTCTCTTGCCGCATAACGGAATACACCAGATACGGGTCTATTTTGGCATGTTTTCTCACCTTTGCTTCATGCGGAAGCGGGTAAAGAAATTTGAGAACCTGTATCGGAACCCCAACCATTTTTCCTCTTGGAATCATATTTAAAAAACTACGCGCCATTCTATGCGCCAAAGCATGTTCGCCGTTTTGCATGAACATGACGCCGTATCGGTAATAAAATTCAGGACGGTTTTTATGGAATTTGAGAGCATCTTCATAAAGAGCAAAAGCCTCTTCCTCAAAACCGCAGCGAAGCAAAAGCTCTATCTGTTCCAAACGTCCGACGCTCATAAGGGAATCTTTTTCGTTAGTCTCCTTTTTTTGCAAAGCTCTTAACCAAGCTATGGCGGAGGAATCCGACATTTCAACTCCGAGTTTGGGAATATTTTCGGAAAGCTCAAATTCTTTTAAATTCTGCTTGGCACGCCAAGCGTAATATCCAAGCGGAAAATCCGCTATAACCTCAGAATATGCCGCCGCCGCATTATGTCCCAGCATTCTTTGGCACTCGGCATAAAAATAAAGAGATGCGCTTTTAGACATAAGTCCTAAATTTTCTTTTGCAACTTGCACAAATAGATTTGCCGCTTCCTCGTATTTCTCCTCTTTAAAATTTATGAACCCTATCCTGAACTTGGCCCATTGCCTACCCCTATGCTTTCCGAATTTTGGGTCATACAACAGTTTATAAGTTTCAATGGCTTTTTTATAATCCTTTGCTTGTTCATATTCCAAAGCCTTTACCCATAGATTGTTCGCGTTTTCCGAGCTGAAAGGGAATTTTTTTTGGAAAATCGAATCCAATTTTTTCGCTTCGTTTTTGTTGCCCGCATTTCTCAGCATTCTGAGCAAGCTCTGCATCCATGAGGTGTTGTAATCCACGCTGTCTAGGAGTTTTTTATATACTCCAATGGCCAAATCTGTTTTTGACTGCCGCTTCCAAGCCTCTGCCTGTAGAATCATGAGATTAACCCTTTTTGCGGAGTCCAGTTTTAAACTTTTATTGGAGAGCATGGAACTTATTTTTTCCGTGCATTTATCGTTGTATCCCCTTTTGCACAGAGTTCTCACAAAGTCGTAGTCTATGGAACTAGGGGTTAGCCTTTGCAAAGCCCTGAGTGCGGAGTCCGCATATTTGCTGCCGCTTCTCAAAACGGAGAAGTATGAATTTATGGCGTCTTTTGTGTTTTTTTCATTTTCTTGCAGCACGGCGAGTTTCCACTTTAAGATTTGCGCATATGTTGCGCTGGGTCCTGATTTTAACCGCAACTCAATGGAATCTTTCTTTGCTTTTAATGCTATTGTGTCGCGCAGAATGCCTTCCATCAACACAAGATCCGCCCGTTCCCATGTATTTTTGTTGTTTTTTATGCTTTTTATATTTAATAAAATATTTCTACTCTCCTGAATGTTGCCCTTTTCCAAGGCGCATTTCGCAATTCTAATCACAAGCGGGCCATATAAGAGATCCGGAACATCGTCTTGAATCTGCTTGTAGGCAGAGTATGCACTATCCCATTTTTTGTCATAATAGAACACTGCTGCTCGCAAAAGCTTTTTTGAAACGGAATCTTTTGCGTTTTCGCTCCCCTGTAGAGCAAGCTCCTTGCGCAAAACCTCATTTTTAAGCGCATCCGGGTGTAGCAACTCAAGCTCAATGTCGGAACTGTCAATTTCAACTTCAACTTTTGCGACTTTGCCTTGAGCTGCGGCAAAGGAGAGGCCAAAAGTTAAAATCATTGAGAATATCTGTTTCATATAGCGGGAATTTAGTAAATTTTCTATATTCATCACATGGTTAAATTTTTCTCAATCTTTGCTCTGCTTGCTATAATTGCCTGCGAAAAAAAGGAAGCCAATAGCGAAAAAGCCGTTTTGGAAAAGGCCGTTGATTCTTATGGCGCTATGATAGAAAAGGCGAAGAAAACCGAGTCTATTTTGCAAAAACAGGCAGATTCTATTATTCGCCAATCGGATTCGTTGGGAATACCGTAGCATCAGGGTGAGATATAGCTATCCTTAGTGTTTGCTGCGCTCAACTTAACATCGGGCAGGTCCAAAACATAAATGCTAAAGCTCCAGCCCGGAGCGGCACCCGTTGGCCGCCATGTGAAATCCATTTTCCAGCAGTGGAGTTCCCTATAAAATTGCAAAGAGTGGGAAGTAAATTCCCCTTCCTCAAACGAGTATTGCGAGGAATACTGCAAATTCCATTTTCGGCTCGGATAAATAGAAGCGGATAACATAGCGTAATGCCTGTAATCATCTTTGAAAGTATTTCTGCCTACCCTGGAGCTTGAAAAGGTAAAACTGTAATCAACAGCGGCGTTCCAATTTTTGTTTTCGTATTTCCCATTCCTTGACGGAAGCCCAACGTTAAAATCGCCATTCCAAGAAAATCGGCGGTTAAATCCGTAACCCCAATATGTGAGCTGCGGGACGCGAACTTTTTTAGGATCATCTTCAAAAAGGTGGTAAAAGTTATGAGTGGTGTTTATGGTGAAAAGATAATTTTCCAAAAATTGAAATCCGAAAGAAGAGCTTATAGGCGCCCAATGAAAAGAATCCGCTGCAAAATTGTGAGAGGTTGTATGCGAACTGGTTAAAACTCGCAGATTTTTGCTCAGGTCATCCATGTCCGTATCCTCACTTGCCGTGTCTGCGCTCGCCAGCAGATATTTTATGTCAAAATCATTGCCTAAACGGAGATTCATAGTTTTTTGCTCTTGCTGAAAAGGTGCATGATTCAAAAGCGGATGCCGAAAAAATGTGCGATTTGTGTCCAATTCCGGTGCGTAAGTGTAACCGATGGTCGGTGAAAGGGTATGGCGAACTCCGGTGAACCTGCCCCACTCCGGAAGCCAGATTCCGTATAACTTTGTAGCCACATCCACCGAACCGCTACCCTTTAAATAATACTCTCCATACTCGCCCTTAGAAGGGTCAAAAGCATAGCGGTTCATAGTAATAGTATCATTTTGTTTCTTTGCAGTCCAGTTTCCCACAAGGTTCAGAGAAGGCGTGATATTTAAAACATCAAAGAGAGTACCTGTATAATTGAAATTCAGATTATCCGAAAAACCTGTGTAATAGGCCGTTGTGTCCACACCCGATGAATCCTCAGCTCTTTGAATATAATGGTTAAAGCGATTTGAATAGGAATAATTTATTTTTTCCCAAAACGGCGGGTCTATGCTTTCTCCGGACATATCGTTCTCAAATATAGGTCCGGAAGCCCTAAACTGAACATCCGGTGCCTGTCGCCTCAAAAATCCGGTCATCAAATTATATTCCTGCCTTCCTTTTATCGTGATATTTTTGTTATCTCCTATTTTTTGGTAATAGGTCATTTCCGCATTTGCCTGCTGGTCTAAAATCGTTTTTTCATCTATGCCGTTTTCTTGCCTCAAGTTTCGCCTTGAAACAAATGAACCTTCGCCGTTCAGGGTTTTGCTGCGGTCCGGTGTTATGTTTTGCGAATGCTTGAAGCGTATGTCGTAATCTTGCCAAATTGTTCCGTTGTTCCAGTAACCCGTGGCATTTACAAAGCCATCCAGCACGTATCTTTTGTTATAGCGAAATTCTTCGTTCAAGTTGCTTTTGGTAAAATCCGCCGCGCTGCCTTCCAAAACATTTGCGTAGAGTTGCACGTCCAAGTAATCGTTAGGAGCGTAGTAAGCACCCAGATTGTTCATAAAAAAACCCTGTGCTTGGTCTCCTCCGAATTTCGGAACTAAAAGCCCGGAACGCCGCCCGCCTTTCATCGGGGAAATCATCATAGGCAAAACCGCAACAGGAACTTCGCCCATATTCAAAACCACGGGGCGTGCCGTTACGCTCTCTTTTGGTTTTAGCACCATCCGTCTGCCGTAAAAGGAGTAGTGCTGGTGCTCCGGGTTTGAGCAGGTAGAAAAATCTCCTCTTTCAATTAAAAATCTCTGTTCTTTTAAAGTGTCCGAACTCTGAATTGTTACGGCTCTTATAACCGTTCCGTTGAATTGCTGGTTATCCATATAACTGGTACCGTAAATTATTTCACCGACTTTTGTAGATAAATTATATTTCATTTTGTAAGAAGCAAGCGGGGGTTGCGAGGTTTCTCTGAAAATCGGGTTTCCGACAACCTCTATTATTTTATCTTTTTGGCTGTATATAACGGTATCTCCGCTGAGTGTTGCCGTGCGGTATTTTAACTGAGCTTTATCGTTAAGATTGAATGTCTTAGACAAGACATTGTATTCCAAATCAACAGCACGATATTCCAGGGTATCATTTGAACCGTCTTCTATCAACCAGCCGCTGTTTTGCGTAGTGTCTTCTGCTTGCTGCCGTTCCTCCAACTCAAAACTAAAAAAATCCTGCGCATACGCAAGCGCACAAAGGAGCAGAACGAGCAGGAGTGGCATTGAGAGGAATTTAGAAAAGGGAAGCAAGCTCACTTTTGGCAAATTCTTCAAAACTCCCCCATAATTTTTTCTACCGCTGCCAACGCCTCCCCAATCTTCTCCGGGCTTTTTGTCCCTGCCTGTGCCAAATTCGGACGGCCTCCGCCTTTGCCGCCCGCCAATTCGGCGAGCTTTTTAACTATATCGCCCGCCTTGATATTTTTCTTAACCAACTCCGGGTGAACAATCACCGCTATTGAACCGGAGTCGCTTTGAACGTTAGCAAAAACCGCTATTCCCTGAGCGGGCATTATTTTTTGCGCGACTTCCAAAAGAGCCGAGAAATCGTTGGGTTCTATGCTCATTTGAGAAACCCAGATGGGAATGTTTTTGATAAGCAAAGTTTTTTTGAATAAATCCGCACTCTGGTTCTCTGCAATTTTTGCCCGTAAATCCGTAATCAATTTTTCATTCGCTTTTAAGTTTTCGGAGAACTGGGTTATTCGTTCCAAAATATCTTTTGAGCGAAAGCGTTCTTTAAGCAAAGAAACTATATTCGCTTCTTCCCTAAAACTCTCTATGGCATTGAATGCGGTTAAGGCCTCAATTCTGCGAATACCCGCGCTTATGCTGCTCTCCGAGAGAATGCGAAACACGCCTATTTCGCCGGTGTTCTTTACGTGCAAACCCCCGCAAAATTCCTTGGAAAAATTTTCCATAGACACAACTCGAACCACAGAGCCGTATTTTTCACCGAATAATGCCATTGCCCCAATTTCTTTTGCTTTTTCTATCGGCATGGAATCGCTTGCTACCCTCAAACATTCCTGAATTTTTGCATTGACTAAGTTTTCCGCTTCTTTGATTTGCTCCGGAGTTAATGCTTGGAATGCCGTGAAATCAAAACGCAAATTTTCCGGAGCTACGCGGGAGCCTTGCTGATTTACATGTTCGCCGACCACTTTGCGAAGAGCGGCTTGCAACAGATGCGTTGCCGAGTGGTTTTTGCGCGTTGCGGCACGTTCATGCTCGTTTACGCTTGCGGTAAATTCTCGGCTCATGTTTTTTTCGTTTATTTCGCCGCTGATGAGTTTTGCCCTATGAATCCAAATATCGTTTACTTTTAATGTGTCAAAAATTTTAAATTCAACATCCGGATTTTTAAGCATACCCTTTTCACCGACCTGCCCACCCATTTCCGCATAGAATGGAGTGCGATCTAAAACTATTGAGAGCGAACCTTTGTCCTCTTTGTAGCGTAGAACTTTCACAGCAACCGTGCTTTTTTCGTAGCCCAAAAATTCGGTTGAGCCTTCTGCGAAAATTGTCCAGCCCTCGGAGCCAATTGCGGAAAGCCCTTGTTTTTGTGCCGCTCTGGCACGTTCTTTTTGCTTTTCCATTTCCGCTTCAAAACCGGCTTCATCTATTTGCAAACCTTTTTCTTCTGCCAAAATGCGTGTTAAATCCGGCGGAAATCCATAAGTATCGTATAGGAGAAAAACGTATGCACCCGGAATGACTTTATTTCCTTCCGTTGCAATTTTCTCAAATCTTTCCAAACCTGCGTCCAGCGTTCTTATAAAACGTTCCTCCTCGGAACGAATCACTTCCGCTACAAAATCCGCTCGCTCGCGGATTTCCGGGAATGCCTCGCCCATAGATTGCACAAGAGTTGGCACAAGGCGGTGAATAAAGGGTTCTTTTTGATTCAGCACCCTTGCATAGCGAGATGCTCTGCGCAGTATTCGGCGAAGGACATAGCCGCGCCCATCGTTGCTCGGAAGCGCACCGTCCGCGATTGCAAACGAAAGCGAGCGGAGATGATCGGCTATCACACGATGCGGCATTCCGCTTGCGTCTTGGCTGTAAGGTGTGCCGGACAGCTCGGCGATTTGGCTTATTATGGGGGCGAACACATCTGTGTCGTAGTTGGATTCTTTGTTTTGCAGGATTGCGCACACACGCTCAAAGCCCATGCCTGTGTCCACATTTTTGTTTTTGAGAGGGAGCAACTCGCCATTTTTTATGCGTTCAAACTGCATAAAAACATTGTTCCAAATTTCTATGTATCGTGCGTTTGCGCCGTTTACGCCTTTCACAGGGTCTGCAAAAGTTGCTTCCTGAGTTGCCAAGTCGCCTTTGTCGTAGTGTATTTCCGAACAAGGCCCGCAAGGGCCTGTATCGCCCATTTCCCAGAAGTTTGATTTTTCGCCGAAACGCATTATGCGATTGTCGGGGAGTTTAGAGACATCTTTCCAGATTTGCCACGCTTCATCGTCATCTTTATAAACGCTTACAAACAGTCTTTCCTTTGGGAGTTTCCAAACTTCGGTTAGGAGTTCCCATGCCCAAGCGATTGCCTCTTTTTTGTAATAGTCTCCGAAAGACCAGTTTCCGAGCATTTCAAAGAATGTGTGGTGGTATGTATCTCTGCCCACCTCGTCCAAGTCATTGTGCTTGCCGGACACCCGTATGCACTTTTGGGAGTTTGCCACTCGTTTGTAGCCGTTTGGGTTGTCGCCTAGGAAGCAGGCTTTGAACTGGTTCATCCCTGCGTTTATGAACATGAGGGTTGGGTCGTCTTGCGGGACAACCGGGGAGGAACGCACAAAGAGGTGTTCTTTGCTTTCAAAGAATTTTATAAATGATGAGCGGATTTCTGATGAGGTTCGCGGTAGTTGCGGCATGGGGAGAAGATAGAAAATTCGGTTGCTATACTTTAATCCCGCTCTTTCTCACCTTGACGGGGAAAATTCCCATGGCTTCCCGATATTTGTTCACTGTTCTGCGAGCTACTTTCAAGCCGCGTTTTTCCAGCAATTCCGAGATCTCCAAGTCGGAGAGAGGGTTGTTTTTATCTTCGCCGTTTATTAAATCCTTAATGCTGTTTTTTATTTTCACATTGCTCACTTCGGTGCCGTCTTCTTGGGCAACGCCGGCGGAGAAGAATTTTTTAAGTTCAAAAATGCCATAAGCGGTTTGAACATATTTTCCGTTTGTAACCCTATTCACCGTGCTTACATTCCGTTCAACTTCGTCTGCGATGTCTTGCAAAATCATGGGTTTTAAATGCTGGGGGCCTCGTGCAAAAAAATCGTATTGGCGGCGAACTATGGCATTCATAACCAAAAGCATTGTTTCTTTGCGGCTTGCAACGCTTCGCATAAAAATATTCGCCGAATTTAATTTATTTCTTATCCAATATTTTTCCGCGCTATTCACGGCTTTTGTTTTTAACAGGCTTCTGTAAGAATCGTTTATTTTTAACCTTGACTTTGTGCCGTCCCTGAGCGATACGCTGAATGAGCCGTCTGCTTCCCTTTCCACAATAAAATCCGGAGTTACAAAGGAGAGCCTAGAAGCCGGAATTTGCGTGAGCGGATGCGGATTTAGCTTTGCCAGTTCTTTTACCGCATCACCGGCATCTTGTGCGGAAATATTCATGGCTTTTGCTATTTGCGCATAGCGCAGTTCCAAGAGCAAATCGTAATGTTTTTCCAAAATTCCAATAGCCAATCTTGAAAAACCCGCTATTCTTTTTGCTTGCATAATCAGGCAATCGCGCAAATCAAAGGCTCCTATTCCGGGCGGTTCCAAGCTGCGCAACACCTTAAAGGCTTCTCTAACTTTTTTAGGAGCATTTCTTAAGGATTTTTGGTCTTGCAAAATCGAATTTATAGTTTTTATTAATGGGCTTTCGCCGGAATTTCTCTCTTTAAGTTCTTTTGATTCATTTTCATCGCACAAAAATCCGTTATCGCCAACGCAACCTATTAGATATGCAACGCATTCATAAACATCTGCGGGCAAATTTCTATCTTTCAACTGATTTAGCAAATATTGTTGTATATCCAAATCGTAGCTTTGCGGGCGTTCCCAATCGTCTTCGTCCGGGTCGCGCTGGCTAAAATCCTCCGGCTCGGAATCTTTGAAACCTTCTTTGAAATAATCGTCCCAGTCAATATTCGTTTCTTTTCCGGGTTCGTCCAAAAGACCTACATCTGCGTCTTCGGCAACACCTTCTCTTTCGTTGTCAAATTCATTTTCATCGGTTTCGCTACTTTCATCAATTTCCAAAAGAGGGTTTGTTTCCAGTTCCTGTTGAATGGCCGCTTCCAGTTCCAAGGAATTCATTTGCAAAATTTGCGATGTAAGTATAGCCTGTGCGGATAGCTTTTGATCCATCCGCATTCCCTGCGATATGTTCATTTGCATGGGCATGGCGTGTTTGAGAAATATAGTAAACTTCCCATCAGAAAATCGTATAGCACCGCATATTTCACGGCAAGGCGTGCCTTGAAAGATGCTAGTAGCGGGCCACGCCTTATTGAATGCAACGCACAGACAATAGGAGATCCTTGTTAATGATCTCTCTGTTCAAATTGTTGTCTCTGGGTCTTAGCGTCCGCGATATAGCGTCATCGTTAGAGTGTTCTGTAGTACTCCACCAATAGCCGAACATGCCGACACCGTTGAAATTGCCATCTAGATCGCCAGCACCACCCGGCAGGGCCGAAAATCTGTACCTATCTACACCATCCCAGCCATATATCTGAGGATTTTTTGCCTTGAGTTTCTTTCCGGCATCAGTGCGTAGAAAATTTATTAGCTCCTCCCACTCCTCATCGGTGGGCAAATGCCAGCCTCCTGGGCAAGCTTTCATAGCCGCTGTCCAGTCGTATAAACGACCGTACTCTTCGCATTTTCCAGGATCATCATCATAGCACTCGCTACCCGGGACATCAATGTCCAAATTCTTAGCCATCCAAATTTGGTTGCCTATTTCTAAGTCATCAGCCAAGCAGGAAGGGGTGAATGCCATAGTTGCAAAAACAACCGCCAATAGAAAACGCTTCGTTTTCATAGTGAACCTCCATT
>LIUH01000071.1:40212-40333 GCA_001462225.1 Fibrobacteria bacterium GUT31
TTTCATAGTGAACCTCCATTTTTTAGGGGAAATTTCCGAATTACAATTTGAGTCACAAGGTATAAGTTTATAAATACAAGATTTCTTGTAATTAATATCTCGAAACTTATAGGGGGGGGGG
>LIUH01000072.1:0-390 GCA_001462225.1 Fibrobacteria bacterium GUT31
CTCATCTGCCAGGCGATTAATACGAAGCCTGATGTTTCCGCCGTCCGGCGTAAACTTATTTGCGTTGCTTAACAGATTGGTGATAACCTGCGCCAAGCGCTGGCGATCCGCTATCACATAGTCCGGTACATACTCGCCAATTTCCATCGATAAATTTTGGTGCTTCTCATTAATTTTGAAACCGGCCATTGTGACCACTTTCTCCAACATCTCCCTGAAAGAAAAGTAGTTTTCATTCAGTTCCAGTTTTCTTGCCTCTATTTTGGACATATCAAGCACATCGTTGATCACACCCAGAAGGTGATTTGATGCGTTTTCAATTATGGAAAAGGCGTAATCCTTACGCTCCATGTCGGAGGAAGCTTTCCCAATTGAAGTCATTCCGATAAT
>LIUH01000072.1:452-2467 GCA_001462225.1 Fibrobacteria bacterium GUT31
GCTTCCTCCGCCTTTTTACGTTCAATGTTGTATACCCAAAGCTGGAATTTTATAATTGCGCCTATAAAAATACCGCATATTAAAACGCCCAGTATATTANNNGTGCGTATTTCATGGCTCAGATTAGAGAAGAAATTGCTTTTAGCCAGCGAGGCTTCCTCCGCCTTTTTACGTTCAATGTTATACACCCAAAGTTGGAATTTAATAATTGCGCCTATAAAGACGCCGCATATTATAACGCCCAGTAAATTATCCAAATAATACAAAGACTGCGAACTTAGCCTGAATATTTTTTCAGGATACAAATAGCCGAATACCAGACAGCCAAGGAAAATAAGGATATTAATTACTACAAGAACAACGCATTTCCAACCCTTGAATATAAGGAAATGCAGCACAATACCAAGGGTGAAATAGGCAATCACGGAGCTTTCGAGTCCTCCGCCCAAAAAAAAGGTGATGGGAATAAGCAGGTCTGTGGTGGCGATAAGAAGGCAAATTATGCCTATGCTGTTGCGCCCCAATTTGGTCAGGATAAGATACAAAATGACGCCGATCCCAAAGCTGCATACCGTAATCATTCCCGAGAAGAGCGGCATGCCTTCAAGCAGCTTTATGCCAATGGCTACAACGGCCCCGAATACGCCGAGAACGCATACGAGGTTGGCCAGGCGTGAGTCAATCGGGAGGGTACTTGAGAAAATATACCTTTCGGTCAAGCCCATAAATGTTTTATACAAACCGCGAATAGTACTGATTTTATGCTTCATTTTCTTCACCAATTATAACAGTATACACTATAATGCCAACAGTATCAACGAACTAAAAACGTTGATTTCACGATAACGGCAGGGCAATCCGCGCCGCATAATTGCATAATATCCGGAAAATTGCAATAATGAAAGACACAATATGGACTCCATTTTTACCTATTTTCTATACGGCCTGGCGGCGATTTTACTCGCTCTCTCTTTTTTCAAAGACAGGAAAAAAACTATTCTATCTCTTAAAAAATCCTTGAAAATGTTTATCACGGTTTTGCCGCAATTCATAGCAATTCTTTTGCTGGTTGGGCTATTGCTCGTGGTAATAACACCGGAAACAATACAGCGCATTATTGGTACGGAATCGGGGTTTTTAGGCATGGTTATAACTTCATTGCTGGGTGCGGTTACGCTGGTCCCGGTGATAATCGCTTTTCCCATCGCCGCGGAGCTATTGAGCAATGGAGCGGGGATTACGCAGATAGCGGTTTTTATTTCCACGCTTACGATGGTTGGATTTGTTACCTTGCCGATTGAAATAAAATATTTAGGGAGGAAAGTTGCTCTATCCCGGAATATACTTGCGTATTTGTTTGCTTTTGTTACCGCTTTTATTATCGGAGTAGTATTGACATGAAAAAATTAATAGGAAAATACTGGTTTCTTATAGCGGTTGTTGCCGCCAATTTGCTTGTTCTCATTTATAACCCACAACTAGAAATGAAAGCCTTGAACTTTACCGGGAAAAACTTTTTAAATTTTTTGTTTATGCTTACGCCGATTTTTATTTGTATTGGATTGATGGATGTATGGATTGAACGTGATATGATGATTAAGATAATGGGAGAAAAATCCGGGTTAAAAGGTGTTTTAGTCGCGTTGATGTTGGGTATGATTACCGCTGTTCCCTTGTATGCTTTGCTGCCCGTTGCCGGTGTATTGCTCAAAAAGGGAAGCCGCATTTCAAATATTTTAATCTTTCTCTGTGCAAGTGCCAGCATCCGTATACCTTTGTTGTTGTTTGAAATATCTTCTCTTGGCTGGAAGTTTACCTTTGTGCGGTTTGGATTAAACTTTGTAGTGGTTCTTCTTATCGCTTTTATGGTGGAGAAATTGCTCTCTGAGGCGGATAAAAAGGCAATGTATGATAATGCTGACTAATTCAACGCCTGTATGCTAATGATCCCCGGTATACCGCGGATGTTGGAGCTTATCGCTTTGAGATCGTCGGCTTTTTCGATTTGCATGGTG
>LIUH01000072.1:2598-3043 GCA_001462225.1 Fibrobacteria bacterium GUT31
TTTTTCGATTTGCATGGTGAAGAAGCCGGTGAGTCTGTTTGCGGACGTTTCTTCCAAACGGCCTTCGATGAGGTGGCCTTGGCGCTTGCGGATGGCCCCTTCAATTTCTGAGAACAGGTTTGCCGTACGGCGCGCCTCTACCCTAAAACGCTTGACCAGCGTTGAGTCGGCGTTTTCCCAATCGGACTCTATTTTGCGCTCGGCAAACTCGGGGATGTTGGCAAGGTTGGCGCAGCTTTTGCGGTGGATGATGACGCCGCGTCCGCGTGACACATAGCCGATGATGTCGTCGCCGGGGACGGGGTGGCAGCAGCGGGCAAAACGGACCATCAGGTTTTTTTCATCCTCAATGGTTACTTTGAGGACATTGCTCTCGTTTTGTATAACCATTTGCGTTGGCGACGATAGGGGGATTTCGGGCGGCGGCGGCGGCGTTTCCTGCGGC
>LIUH01000073.1:0-21936 GCA_001462225.1 Fibrobacteria bacterium GUT31
TTGTGTATTGTTTCGATGGTAAAACCGTTCTTGGTGTTTGGGGAATGCGGTTGAGAGAGAATATCCGTAAGCCTATTGGCACGGCTGTAATAAATCAATTTCAAAGTCTGTCGATTGTTCGCACCGTAAAACCACCTATTGAGCCACCTGTTGTTGAGCCACCTGTTGATACTCCTCCTGTTAAACCGCCTACGCAAGATCGTCCGGCCGGAAAAGGTTGTTTACGGAAATTGTTGTGGTTGCTTTTATTTTTGGCGGTGTTATTATTGCTATGTTTGTTATTTCGTGATTGCAGAGGCAATATCGCTTCTCTTACAGAAGGCAAACCTTGGATAAATGACGACCCTAATGTCGGTCGTGGCGGGATTTACAACCCGGGTACTCCTTACACACCTGAACCTACGCCACCTGATTACCGCGATGTGCTACCGCCTTATCAAGGTGTTTTGCCGCCGTTAGATTCGGTGGAAATTATAACTGACCCCGAAAATCCGGACATCATCGGCAACTGCTTGAATATTTTAATGGAAAACGAAGACAAATCCGTAATGGATTTGGCAAAAGATTTTAAAGAGAAATACCCCGATGACAAATATCAAGTCGTGTATTACGACGATGTTGTAAAGCGTTTACAAATAAAAGTTCCAAGCGAAGAACGTAAACAATTGAAAGAGGAAATTCCTCCCAAATTTGCTCCAAAATATGAACTCTTTGTTTTTGATGAGGCTTTGTTTGGAGCAGATCACTTGCCCAATGACCCAGCTTTCAGTGACCCTGATAAATCGTGGTACCTGAGAGTGATAAATGCGCCACAGGCATGGGATATCACTAAGGGTGGCAAGCAACTTACAATTGCCATTGTGGATAACGGTTTTAATTTGGAGCACCCTGAATTGCGCAGTAAAGTTGTAATGCCATACAATGTATGGACACACTCAAAAGAAATTTTTGCGCAAGAAAGTGACCACGGCACACATGTGGCGGGAACAGCATTAGCAATCATGGACAATAAAATAGGCATTGCCGGCATTGCACCTGAAAGTGCCTTTATGCCTGTTCAAGTGGCCGACAGACAGGGGATAATGACAACCACTTCTATTTTGGATGGTGTTCTATATGCGCTTTATCAAGGAGCGGATGTAATCAACATATCTCTCGGATCAGAGTTTCCAAGCAATTTACCTGAAGATATGCAACGAGATATGCAAGACAATCGTTTCAAAGAAGAAGAACGTTTATGGAATCATGTGATGAAAATTTCCGACAAACATAAAGCAACTATCGTAATAGCGGCAGGCAATGACAATATGCTTGCAGGCGTTGACCCTATGAATCGCCCAAGGAATTTTATCATTGTTTCGGCTGTGGATAAGGATAACCGCGAGTACCGCAAGGCTGGTTTTAGCAACTATGGCGAGTATTCTATCATTTCTGCCCCCGGAGTTGATATTTACAGTACCGTTGGTACAAACAACTATCAGACTAAGGGCGGAACAAGCATGGCTGCTCCGATTGTAAGTGGTGCGGTTGCTTTAATGAAAAGTTTGAACGAAAATCTTAGCACTGAACAAATAACCTGCATTTTACAAGGCATCGGTTTGCCGGCAAATGGGAAAATCGGTAACTTAATTCAATTAAATAAAGCCTTGCAAAAAGTGCAGTCCGGCGAATTTAGCAATTGTATCAGCCGTCCTGAAACACCTTCGACCGGCGATGTTCAGGTGCTTTTAAGTTGGAACAATTACAACGACTTGGATTTAATTTGCATTGATCCTAACGGTGAAGAGGTTTGGTACAAAAATAAGCGAGTTTCAAGCGGCGGCTTTCTTGAAATTGACATGAATGTAAAACCGTTTGACAGCAAAACTCCTATTGAGAATATTTATTGGCCGCAAGGTGGTGCGCCAAATGGCACTTATGAGGTATATCTGCGGTTTTTCAAGCAACATGAAGCCAATATTAACGAAACCCCTTATAAAATCACCGTAAAATATGGTGACAAAACAGAAGAATTTACGGGCACGATAAAGAAAGAGGATGAGCGTATCCATGTGACTGATTTCACTTTAGGAAAAGCCGATAAATAAAAGGAGGTTTTATGCCATTTTGCAAAAAATGCGGAGCACAAGTTTTCAAAAGTTTTTCATCTTGCAAAAAATGCGGAAATGCCATGCAAGACGACGATGACTCTAAGCAAATACAAGAAACGGCAGAAGACAAGTCTGTTACGCCTGCTGAACCTGCCGCTCCCGCCGTGCCTGCCGAACCTGTTGCGCCCGCTGCACCTGCTGCACCCGCCGCAACTGCTGCTCCTGCCGAACTTGCCGTACCCGCCGTACCCGCTAAAAAATCAAATACGCCGCTAATTATAACTATTGTTGCAGTTGTTGCGCTAATTGCTGTGATTGTTTGGCATGTTACCTCCCTCAGCATTTCTGTACATAACAATAATTATGACAATGGAGACAATTGCAGCAAATCGAATTCTGATTGCACCGACTCCAAAGAATTATTTGCTGAAATTGAAAAAGCGAAAAACTCAAAAGAAAAAGTAGAAGTAGAAGTAGAAAAGGTAGGATCTAATTTGAGTTTAACGATTATTATTGCTAATGAATATTTGGAATTTTGGGCACGTGGTGGCATTTTACCTAGATATTTTTATAAACAAATTAATTCAGATTTAGTAGTTATCAATAGAGAAAGCGAAGATGATCCTGGCAAAATACTTAAATCTGTTTATAGCAAGAGCGATTCCGCATACATAGATGGAAACAACGAGTTTATCACAGATCTATCCGCTATCAAACCAGGTGCTGTTGTTGCAACTCTTTCCGAAAATTCTTCGAGAAGGCTTGCTTGCGGACAGTCTGGCCCCGACGTGGAAGACATATGCGATGAAAAAGGCAGACTAGCGGTAACTTTAAAAAATCGCAGTGTTTATGATGAAATAGCCAGGGATCTAATTATGATTCATAATCGCTTTATAGATAGTCCTGATGGCGATAAAGTCGTTATTGTTTTTGAAAATGATATAGACAATAAGAAAATTGCCAATGTTGCAGAAAGAGCAAAAAACGCCGGATTTTCAAAAATTATTTTGACTAAATACAGCAATATTTTTACTGTGGGTAGCGGAGATTCTCGTTCCAAGCAGGAAATAATGGCTGTTGTTAATGCCCGTATGCCAGATCTTAGGAACATATACAACAAGTATTTGAAGTTAAAACCAGGTTTTAGCGGCAAGGTTACGCTCAAATTTACCATTGCTCCGGGTGGCGATATAATAAGCATTGCCATAGTATCCAGTACAACTGATTATTCAGAGTTTGATGATGCTATTAAGAATATGGTAGCTACTTGGAAGTGGAAACAGATAAAAGGCGGCTACTCAACATCAATAATTCCATTTAATTTTACGGAGTAAAGGAGGCTTTATGCCATTTTGCAAAAAATGCGGAGCACAAGTTTTCAAAAGTTTTTCATCTTGCAAAAAATGCGGAAATGCCATGCAAGACGACGATGACTCTAAGCAAATACAGGAAACGGCAGAAGACAAGCCTGTTGCACCTGCTGCACCTGTTACGTCCGCCGTGCCTGCTGCAACTGCTGCTCCTGCTGCACCTGTTGCAACTGCTGCTCCCGCTGCACCTGTTGCAACTGCTGCTCCCGCCGCTGCTGTAATGACTGTGCAAAGCGGCGGTGGCTCTAAGCATGGCCTTATACCATTTTGCACTAAATGCGGAAAGCAAATTCCCGAAAATTTCAAATTTTGCACTAGCTGCGGGACGCCTGTTGCACCTGCCGCTACTCCGATGGCTGCGCAAACAGTAGAAAACCTCTCCTTATGGGGTTACTTTATAAAATGCTGGAAAAATTATGCAAATTTTGAGGGCAGGGCAAGAAGAAAGGAATATTGGGGATTTGCGCTTTTTCTGATGTTAACCGGAATTGGATTGGGCATATTAGTCACACTTATTGCCGTTGCGGGTGGAGAAAACGGTTATGAAGAGAGATTTGATAATTATTACAATTATACATTCTTTTTCTTTGGGCTAGTCACGCTACTTCCAAGTTCTGCGGTACTTGTCCGTCGCATTCATGATCTTGGCTATAGCGGTTGGAATGCTCTGCCATTAATAGCCTTTGATGCTTTTTCTCTCATTGACATTTTGCATCCTATGCTTTCCGAAAATGTGTCACTGTTTTTAAGCATATCCTGGATAATTTGTATGATTGTTCTAGGTTGCCCCGATGGAAAAGCTAAGGAAAACGAATATGGACCAAATCCAAAATAGGATGAAAAGGAGGTTTTATGTCATTTTGCACTAAATGCGGAACGCAAGTTCAAGAAGGGATTAAATTTTGCGGCAATTGCGGGAATGCCATGCAAGGCGGCAATACGCCACAGGCTAGCCAAAGTCCAAATCTCGAAGGTTTCCAAACAAAACCCGCTAAAAAATCAAATGGTTGGTGGGGAGTTTTGGCATTTGCGATTGCTTTCATAATTTTCAAGATTATTCAGCATTATGTCAAATTTTAGCGTAAATAAGCGGCGAACACAAAAAATGTGCTACAACGGTGCAAACCTGCCAAGCCCTAACTTCCCCCAAGGGTTTGGCGAAGTGAACGAAACGGGGAAGGAGAAGAGAAGATGAAAAAAGTAGCAGCAGTATTATCTCAACGCTATAATTTGCTTCTTAGGGAGTTTGGTGATGCGAGCCACACGTGCAGGCTCAAGACCATCTTTGAGCATAGATACAGCGGTTCGCAAAACGCCTTTGCCAACTCCTCTTTTCTCTCCAATGCCAATACCTCTTCTCTCGCCTATACCAATGCCTCTTTTCTCACCTTTCTTCTCAGCATAAGCTATAGTGGCTTCATAGTCATATCTGTTCATCATAGCTTCCTCGTATTTTGCAAGCTCAACATCTGTAAAATTAGAAACTTTCGATATCTCAAATATCTCACGAAACTCCTTTTCCTTGAAACTTTTGGGAACGCCTTTCAACTTATGCCCGTTTTTCATGGAAAAAAGAATTTTATCCGTAATCGTTTTGCATTCGCTCTCGGACTTTTTGAATCTAGGGAGAATCACGAAAGTCATGCGAAGCATATCGTAGCAGACTTCAAGGTGTTTGTCGTTTCTCATAGACAAGTGCTGAACAACTTCCGTGCAGTTCTTGCCGAAGTCCAAGTCGAAATCCAAAAAACTTATGGAATAGAGCTTGGGAATGTTGAAGTCATATTTCTTCCCTTTCTTTGCAAGGTTACTTATAATCATGCAAAGGTAAAAGAATGTTCGTGCTATGAAATGCTCTTGATCCTTAACTTGTATCTCCACAATAAACCTAGCACCGCTGGCATCCTCGCAGTAGACGTCAAAGAAGGCTCCTCTTTTGCGCATCGTTCTGCCGAGCAATTCGTTCCTGCCTATTTTCACCTCTTTAATGGGGTGTTTGAGCTTTTCTGCGAGAAAGGCGTTCAGAAGAAACAAAAGCAGGTTCTTGCTTCGCTCGTTAGCGAATGCTCTTTTGAAAGTGAAGTCCAAAGTGAGCGGAGCGAACTTTGGATGTTTGAAACCGGTTTTTCCGGGTATGCTTTTAGGCATAATCCTCCCTGTGGAAAGAAAATTGGATATAAAAAAAATCGCTCCCTTAGGAGGGAATATAGAAAAAAAGCGAGTACGCATACTGGTACTACTATGTTAAAGGATTCTTGTTTAGTGTTAGTTGTTTGAAGGATTGAACAAAAAGAATTTTCGCCACAATGGCGAGAACCCACCAAACTCTGACTCCCCCAAGGGTTTGGCAAGGTAAACGAAACGGGGAAAAATAGGAGGCTTTATGCCATTCTGTACTAATTGTGGAACGCAAGTTCAAGCAGGGATTAAATTTTGCGGTAATTGCGGGAATGCCATGCAAGGCGGAACGCCCGCTAAAAAAACAAATACGCCGCTAATTATAACTATTGTTGCGGTTGTGTTAATTATTGTGATAGCTTTGCTTCGCTGTGGCAATAGTATTTCTGTACATGACCCTGATTATGGCTATTATGACGAAAGTACTTTTACCGACCCAAGGGACGGCAAAACATACAACACCGTCAAAATCGGCTACCAGACTTGGATGGTAGAAAATTTGAATTACGCAGCGAGCGGCAGCATATGTTATAATAACAAACCAGCTAACTGCAATGAATATGGCAGGCTGTATGATTGGTTCACTGCCAAGGCGGCGTGTCCCTCCGGCTGGCATTTGCCTACATCCGAGGAATGGGGTGTATTAATAGCAGCAGTTGGCGGTGACGAAACAGCGGGTAAATACCTCAAGGCTACTAGCGGGTGGAGCAACTACGGCAATGGCTTGGACAGGTACGGTTTTACGGCTTTGCCGGGTGGCTGCTACAATGGCGATAATTTTGTCAATGCTGGTAACTATGGCTTATGGTGGAGTTCCTCGGAGAACACTTCCTTGGAGGAAGATTTCGAGTATGGGTTTGTCGGCGGCATATTCTTCCTGAGCATGGGCTATAACTACGAGAAGGTAATACAGGACATTAATGAACATGGAACTTTGGGGATTTCCGTGCGTTGCTTAAAGGATTAAGGGGCATGAAAAAAGCCGCAACATTGCTTGCATTAACACTCTCGGCAACCTTGGCGGTAGCCCAGAACACGGTTGGCAACTGCAACACAAACGCAGTAATAGTGGCCAACCCTGATCAGCGGCTGTTTGCATTCACTTTTGAACCTGACAGATGCCTTGGGGAAACAGAAGCCGCTATGTTGACAACGCCACAAGGTACATATAAAGTACGACGTGACAAGCGCATGGGAAATGCTACGCTTTACAAAATAGAGAACCCCGCAGGGCTTAAATCGGAAATGTGCAATGGCGGAGGATTAAAGGGCGACACAATAAAGACTCCTCTCGGTCCAATGGTTATTTCAAAGTCAGGCGAGAAGGTTGCTAGGAGCAATGGCTGTGTTATAGCAATGCAATTTGCCAAAGGGCTATACATGAATGCGAATGAGATAAATCTTTTCGCCGACCCTTTTCTAAACGCCGTATATACCATATCCGACTACAAATGCTCCGCATCCAACGTGTGTGGCATAGGATTGGTCACAGCCGCCCATTGTTTGCATATAGGAATGGGCAAGGAATACGCATTCACGGACAGGAGGGGGAATGCAACGAGACATAAGGCGGCTACGTGGGATGAAAAGCTCGACTATGCAATTTTCCCTCAGTTACCCGGCATATGCCTTAAAGTCGCTAAAACAAAGCCAAGAAAGGGCGAGATAATGTATGTTCTCACCAAAGGAAAAGGCGGGATAAAGATAATTACGGTAACGCACCAGGGACACATAAAAGGTTCGGGCTGGACAACAAAGAACAACAAAGAGATATTGTTTGATATGTCCACTAGCTACGGGGATTCGGGTTCAGGAATGGTGAACAGCAGAGGCGAGTTCATAGGTATTGCCATTACCCTTATGAAGGATATTGGCGTGGCTGGCATGAGGCAGGCGGAAGACATAAAATAGGTAAAATGCATGAAAGCCATATTGCTTACATTGACACTAGCGGCATTCGCCAACGCAACAAATGCCTTCCTAATGACCTGCCAGAAAGGTGAGAAAACATACAGACGGCAGTCCGTCTGGGACATACACACCACAACCGAAAGTATCGCATATTTTGACACATACCTATTCGATTTGAAATTTGACTGCAAGTTCCAATACGGAAACAAGGAAGTCAAGCCTACACGCAGCAATCAAGGTTTTATTGCGTTCAAGCCCCAACGCAAACCCACCCAAATAGTCAGAGATAAGCTGCATGACCATGAAGTCATGGAAACAAGCATAGGGTTTCCCGTATATCGCCCCATAGACCTAAAATACGCCACGGGAAATAATATCATCTTCGCCAATTCAGGAAACAGAGTTATTATGCTGAACGTTTCGGCAACGCATTTCGTAACCGCAGAATACGCCATCAATGCACTCAAATTCCCAACGGCGATAAAAGAAAATGCAGTGAACGTGTGCGGGGAAGGTTGGATTTATTACGGCAACGCCGCAAGGCAGAGCGTTTCCAACGATTGCATACCGAGAGGAAATAAGATCAAGAGCGAGCGGCTTTACTCCATAGCAACCAACACCGACGGTGCACAAATGCTACTGTACTACGGCACCAAAAACAATCACAAAAATGCTATAAAAGGTTGAGTATTGATAAACGAATACGGCGAGTTTATAGATTTTGCCAAATAGAAAAGGAGGATAGCGGAATGAAAACAATAGCATTACTACTAATCTGCACAGCAACTTTCGCCCAGCAAAAAGGTACTTTCACCGATAGCCAAGACCGAAAAACATATAAAACCGTAAAAATAGGCACGCAAACATGGATGGCAGAAAATTTGAACTACGATGCAAGCGGCAGTGTATGCTATGAAAACAACTCTGCCAACTGTGAAAAGTACGGCAGATTGTATAACTGGGAAACAGCTTTAAAGGCTTGCCCAAAAGGTTGGCATTTGCCGAGTAAAGACGAGTATGAAGTGTTGGATAAAGCTGTTGGCGGTGAAAATTTGGCAGGTAAAAAATTGAAATCCAAAAGCGGATGGAATGGCACAGATGAGTTTGGATTTTCGGCTCTGCCGGGCGGCAGCGGCTACTCGAATGGCAATTTCTACACTGTCGGCTACGGCGGCTATTGGTGGAGTTCCACTGAGGGCAGTAGCTTCAGCGCTTACTACCGAGACATGAACTACGATCTCGAGCACGCCTACTGGGACAGCATCAGCAAGGATTACTTGTTTTCTGTTCGTTGCGTTCAAGATGAAACGGAAAAGATTTTACGGAGTAACCGGAAATGAAAAAAACGACAATAGCATTACTATTAATCTGCACAGCAACTTTCACACAGCAAAAAGGCTCTTTTACCGATTCTCGCGATGGTAAAACATATAAAACTGTAAAAATAGGCGAACAAACTTGGTTTGCGGAGAATTTGAACTACGATGCTAGCGGTAGTGTATGCTATGAAAACAACTCTGCCAACTGCGAAAAGTACGGCAGATTGTATAACTGGGAAACGGCTTTAAAGGTTTGTCCAAAAGGTTGGCATTTGCCGAGTAAAAGCAAATGGGAATTGTTGTATAGGGATGTAGGTGCCTCTGATGTATCAAAAAAGCTGAAAGCCAAGAGCGGTTGGAAGGAAAATCGCAATGGCACGGATGAATTTGGGTTTTCCGCCCTGCCGGGTGGTAGCGGCCATGACCTGCCTCCCGATCCCAATATGTACTTCTCCTATGTCGGCTATTGCGGCGACTGGTGGAGTTCCAGTGATGGCTCTAGTGAGGGTAAAGACAACGACGACTTTGACTTCGCTTACCTCCGGCGCATCATGGACCTCGACCTCATGAATTCGCTCATCATCTGGTACGGTGTCGATGACATTGAGCGTGCCGACATCGAGACTGCCGGATTGTACGGTCTCGATAAGTCTTATTTGTTGTCTGTTCGTTGCGTTCTTCAAAATGAAGAGGAAAAGATAAAAGAGGAGATAATGCTGGGTGTTAATGCTAGAAAGCCCGGTTTGAAGCATATATACAATGAGTATTTGAAATTGAGACCGGGTTTTAGCGGCAAGGTTATGCTCAAATTTACTGTTGCTCCGAGTGGAGACATTATCAGCATTTCCATAGTGTCCAGCACAACTGGTTATGCCGAATTTGATAACGCTATTAAGAATAAGGTAGCTACTTGGAAATGGAAAGCCACAAAGGGTGGCAACACAACAATAGCAATTCCATTTAATTTTACGGAGTAACCGGAAATGAAAAAAACGACAATAGCATTACTACTAATCTGCACAGCAACTTTCGCCCAGCAAAAAGGTACTTTCACCGATAGCCAAGACCGAAAAACATATAAAACCGTAAAAATAGGCACGCAAACATGGATGGCAGAAAATTTGAACTACGATGCAAGCGGCAGTGTATGCTATGAAAACAACTCTGCCAACTGTGAAAAGTACGGCAGATTGTATAAGTGGGAAACGGCTTTAAAGGCTTGTCCAAAAGGCTGGCATTTGCCGAGCAAAGGCGAATGGGAATTGTTGTATAGTGATGTTGGGGGGGTTGAAGTAGCAAATAAAAAACTGAAAACCGAGAGCGGCTGGAATAACGACGGCAATGGCACGGACGAGTACGGGTTTTCCGCACTTCCGGGTGGCTACGGCAATCCCGACGGCTTCTTTCGCAATGCCGGCGATGACGGCAGTTGGTGGAGTTCAAGTGAGTACGAAAACAACAGTAACCACGCTTACTACCCGCTCATGTACTACTACACCGAGTACGCATACTGGTATGAAATCAATAAGTCTTATTTGTTATGTGTTCGTTGCGTCCAAGATAGAGATGAACAAAACGGAGAAAGGAGGGAATATGAAAAATCAATTCGCTGAAATAACTATGGCAGCAACCCTTGGGCTTGCCTTGGCATTCACGTCTTGCTCAGATAATAAAGCAATAACCGTAGAAAGCGGTTCATTTACCGATGTCCGAGACGGCAGAACATACAAAACCGTTAAGATAGCCACCTTAACCTGGATGGCGGAAAACCTTAACTACAATGCGGAAGGCAGCAAATGCTATGATAACTACCCTTCCATCTGCGAGGCATACGGCAGGCTTTATGATTGGGAAACAGCTATGAAAGCGTGTCCCTCCGGTTGGCATTTGCCTAGCAAATATGAGTGGGATGTTTTAACGGAGCTTGTTGGCGGCGAAAAGAAAGAAGGCAAGCTCTTAAAGGCTACCAGCGGGTGGCTCTTCAACGGCAATGGCGAGGATAAATTCGGCTTTTCGGCTTTGCCTTGCGGTTACGGCAGTTCAAATGGCAGCTTCGGCGGTTTCGGCGATATCGGCTACTGGTGGACTGCCGGCGAGGAGCATAACAGATACGCCTACGCCCGATACTACGCTAACGCCGATTGGAAACATGGCACTAGCGCGGACTGGACAGACATCGACAAAAAGTTCCTATTCAGTGTTCGTTGCCTTCGGGACTATACAAAATTAGAACTTGAAATAGCGATGAAGAAAGCGGAGGAAGAAATGAAAAAAGAAGAATTAACCGCCGTAAAAAAGATTCCTTTTACCGATGCCAGGGACAGCACCGATAAGAGCAACTTGAATAGCGCACGTTGTTTGCAAGACTATGCGGGAAGGGAAATAGCCGCAAAAGAGGAACAAGAAGCCGCAATGGTAAAAAATGCAGAAGAAGCATGGAAAAGAATTGAAAAAATATCGGGTTATTTCACAGATGCAAGAGATGGCAAAAAATATCGCACCGTTAAAGTTGGCGAGCAAACTTGGATGGCGGAAAACCTTAACCACAACGTAGGAGGCAGCAAATGCTATGACAAGGACCCTGCCAACTGCGAGAAATACGGCAGGCTTTATGATTGGAAAACAGCTATGAAAGCGTGTCCCTCCGGTTGGCATTTGCCTACAAAAGAGGAATGGGATTTGCTTTATCGCTTTGCAGAAGGCCCGGACGGTCCTAGTAGCCCCTATAGCAACACCTTAGGGAAAAAGTTAAAGGCTGCGAATGGGTGGTACAAATACGGCAATGGCACGGACGAGTTCGGTTTTTCGGCTCTACCGGGCGGTTTCTTATCCATAGATCTTTCAGCTCTGCTGGCGGGCATATTTGATGGCCCCCCGCCCGATTCTTCCGATGGCAGTTTTCGCAATATTGGTCAATACAGCTATTGGTGGAGTGCCAGCGAGTTAGGGGCATACGCCTACAGTTGGCTAATAATGCACAACGAAGATTACACATTTTGGGACAGCAACAACAGCAAATCTCATTTGCTCAGTGTTCGTTGTTTGGGGGATTAAGATATGGCATCAGCATTAAAAATTGTGGCTTTGCCGTTGATAATTTGTATTTGGATATCCCCTCCAGTCACTTCATGTTATATATTTTTGGGAAATTTATGGGGTTAAATTTGTTTTGTATAACACAACTTTTCGCCTATTCAACGTATATTCCTGTTGCGGGTGGGGGATCTATGTGGCTAGGATGGAAGCGGTAAGCCTGTGGTACATCTGTTTCGCCATCTTGTATGCGTTCCCATTCCTCGTAGCTTCTTGGATAACGGCGTTGCTCATTGCTCGCACAATTTGTAAGCAATGTGGCAAATAAGACTGCTATTGTTATTACCCGTTTCATAGTAAAAACTCTTTTTTAGAATATAGCAATCGCCGATTTTAAAAAGTCTCTAACCCGTCCTCAAATGTCTTGTATTTTAATTCCGGCAGCAACTCTTTTTTCATGCGTGTAGTATCTCCGTAATAGGAAACTTGCCCTATGGTGACAAAATCTTTTGTCAATGGACTTCGTGTGTTGAATAATAGCGAAATTAATTCAAATCCGCAAGCGGCAGTCATCACCATCCAGAGCGGCATGCGCCAGGGTTTGCGATAACGTTTGTATCGGGCTGCTTTATCCAAAAATTCTTGAAGGGTTTGAACGCCTTCATCTCCTATATGATATATTCCGCTTGCGTCTTCTTTGTCAATAGCAGCCGTTGTAGCCGCCAAAAAATCGTCTTTGGAAATCAAGTGTATATAAGTCGGTTTCTTCCAAATACCCAATATATGATGTTTCCCAAACCATTCGGCTGTATCTATCATTAAAATTCCTTTCCCGTAAACCATTCCTATGCGTAGCGATATGGATTCTATGCCCGCTTCCGAACATTTACGGAACAAATCTTTTTCTTCCTGCAATCGTGTTTTAGCGTGAACGGAAATGGGCTTTCCATCCAAACGCCCCGTTGCGGGATTCTGCGGGGTTGTTTCTCCCTCCACGTGCGGGAAGCTGATTAGAATGACTCTCTTAACACCCTCTTCTATGGCTGCGTCAAGCAAATTGTTGAAATACAAAGTGTTCGTAATGGGCAGGAATTTTTCGGGGTTGGCTTTGAATAAAACGCCTGCGAAATGCACAATGGTATGCACCCCTTTCATTGCAGGGCCTAGCGTTTCTTTCTGCCCTAAATCCGCTTTGAATATTTGAATATTCGATAGGTTTTTCAATTCTTTGGCAACTTCTTTTTTGTGTGTAAGCAAATGCAAATCCCGGTCTTTTAGATGGTTCGCCAAAAGACCGCCTAAATTTCCAGCCGCGCCTGTAATAAGAATTGTAGGGTATCCAGCCATATTTTCTCGTTTAGAATATAGCAATTGAGCCTTTGGCTGAGGCTCGCTTCCACACCCCAAGGGTAGAGATTAACATTTTCTATATTTATTTATCTTGGAAAAGACAACAAAATGAAAAAGGTGCCGGGAAATGTGTGTATGGTTAACGAATTACTGATGCAATTCGGGGTTAAATAATGAAAAAAATACTATTTGATTTTATAACATTGCAGGATAATTATATCAATGGCGGCATGCTCTATACGCAAAAAATATTTTACGAAATATTGAATAACGAAGTAAAGATATATGGCTTATACGATGGAAATATTTCTATCAACGAAAGAATAAACCGAATAACAAAACAATATGAAATAACTTTAATTGACATTCGAAATGAAAATATATTCGAAATGATTAATAATTTACAAATAGATTCCTTTTTTATAGGTATTGCCCAGCGTTATGATTCTTTTGATTTATGCAGTTTGAAATGCAAAATAGTTATTGTTTGCCATGATTTGTCGGATATGTCTTTTGGATATTTCAAAATTCCTCAAGCCGAATCTTTAAAAAAATTTGTGGAAAAGCATTTAATCAAACAAAAGGAAAATAAAATAAAATTTATTAAATTTCTTTCATATCCTTTGGTTTTATTCAGACGTCATATTAAGGAAAATTATAAAAATTTTAAAAAACTAATTCAACAACCGAATGCATTTGTTGTTACAGATTCCGAATACTCCAAATATGCCATTCAATATTTTTTAGGCAATTCAAAAAATAAAATAGAGGTATTTTATGCACCTATCAGCAATGAAAATATTACAGGAAAAACGGAAAATTTCAGTAAAGAATCATTAGAAAATAAAAAATACTTCTTATTGGTGTCCGTAGATAGACTTTATAAAAATACTGCTCTATTTCTTGAACAATGGGATAAATTTTGTTTAGCGACAAATTATGAATATCATTGTGTTTTAGTCGGAAAATTGAGATGCAATATAAGAAATTGCATTGTCATTGAAGAAGTTAGTTCTGAGGAACTTGTTTGTTTGTATAAAAATGCTTTTGCTTTTATTTTTCCGAGTTTTTCGGAAGGCTTTGGCTACCCGCCTATAGAAGCCGCCGAATACGCCACACCGAGCATCTGTTCGAATACCACTTCCATGCCTGAAATTTACGGCGATATGCCCATTTATTTTTCACCTTTTTATCCGGAAGATTTATTCAGAGCTATGATGAAAATGACGGAAAATAGAGAATTTTATGTTGAGAAAACCAAAAGAAAATTTTTGGAAATAAATCAAAGGCAAAAACAAGATTTGAAAAAAATCGTTGATTTTATTTTGGGAGAAAAGCTATGAAAAGATTGCTATCAAAAATTGTAAGGATAATTTGGTCGGGATTCTGGAGCAAAGTTGCTTGGTACAGTACCGATTTACATGCTTTTGTAAAAACACGCCATCAGCGAAATGATGATGCAATTGAATTACAAGCGCGGCTGAATAATCCATTGTACTTGGAACGTTTTGGCTTTAAGGTATATTCTCAAAATGATGAAGATGGCATAATAGAAGAAATATTTAACCGAATTAAAACAACCAACAAAACTTTCATTGAATTTGGTGTTCAAAATGGACTCGAAAGCAACTGTCATTATTTGTTACACAAAGGTTGGAACGGATTATGGATGGAAGGAAATAAAAAAGCTGTAAATGAAATACGGAAATTATTTAAAAAGCCCATTGATGATAAAAGATTGACTGTTGTAAATGACTTTATTACCAAGGATAACATAAATACTCTCATTGAAAAAGAAGGAAAAGTTAGTGGGGAGATTGATTTTTTGAGTATTGATATTGATGGTAATGATTATTGGATTTTTGAGGCGATACAATGTATAAATCCCCGTGTTGTGGCAATAGAATATAACGCTAAATTTCCTCCGAATTTTGAATGGATTATGGAATATGACCCAAAACATATCTGGCAACAAGATGATAATCATGGTGCTTCGCTAAAATCATTGGAATTATTGGGGATAAAATTAGGTTATCAACTTGTAGGGACTAACATAATGGGAATAAATGCGTTTTTTGTAAAAGAAAATTTGGCAAATGATTTATTTGTCAAACCGGCAATAGCGGAAAAATTATATAATCCGGCTCGTTGGACAATGCAGTATTACAGCGGACATCTGTCAAAAAAGTACATTGGGAGATAAACTATGAAAATAAATATCTTTCGGAAAAAGAAATCTTTTCTTGATAAAGCCTTGGAAGATTGGGTTAAAATTTGGCAATACCCCTTTTTTCCATATCAATGGGCGAATGAATATAAACTCGAAAGTTATTCATGCAAAAAGGATGAAGATTATAATTTATTTTTTGTAGAAAATATGTTGGGTATGGGAGAGGGAGTAAAATTGTATTTTCCGGAATATAGCGATAAAGAAAAAACATATCTAAAAGCCGCAATGCTTTTGGCTATTGAACAAGATTTACTTTCTCCGCATCGCTATGTAACAAAAGAAAATGAAATATGGGGAACTTTAAAAAGAGATGAGAATGAAATTCCAAAGGAAACTCCTTTTTTTGTAGAATCAGGCGATGTTGTTGCGGACATAGGAGCGAGCTGTGGAAATTTTTCTATCAGCGTAATTGAAAATGCCAAACATATTTATCTGTTTGAGGCGGATGAAATTTGGAATGAACCGATAAAAAAAACATTTGAAAAATACAAGGACAAGATAACCATTGTTAATAAATATGTAAGTGATGCGGATACCGAAAATACGGTAACATTGGATACGTTTTTCAAGGATAAAGAGATAAATTTCATAAAGGCAGATATTGAAGGCTATGAGCAACAACTTTTAAACGGAGCAAAAAATATCTTAGAAAGAGAAAATGTGAAATTTTCAATATGTACTTATCACAAACCACAAGACGCAAAAGATTTTGAAACCATTTTTAAGAAGCTGGGGTACGAAACATATTTCACGGATGGTTATATGTTTTGCCCCATTAATAATATTCCACAGAACACAAGTTACCTCAGAAAATGCATATTGAGAGCATGGAAAGAGACTGTTAATTAAACAATTTTCTTTTTGCCATCTCCACAACCTTTTTTCTTTCATTTGCCTCTAAGCCTATAAACATCGCACTGGGCAAAAATAAAATTAGGAAAACACCTGCATTAGCTAAAAAATTGCCGTAAAAAAATATGGGCAAGGGCAAGCTGATAAATACAACAACAAATAATCTGAAAACAACTTTATAAATAAACTTGCCAATTGGAATTTTTATCAAAGTTTTTGAGAATAAAATAATAAACGTAATACGAAAAATATCAACGCAAATGTAAATTATCGGAACAGCTATCGGCGAAAAACCCAGTTTAAAGAATATATATGCGAAAATTAAATTTTGCATAGTTAAAATACTGTCAATAATTAAAAATTTTTTTATTTTCCCTGTTGCCATTATAGCATAAAAATTCGGAATAAAAAACATATATAAACACCAATTCATAACTCTCATTTGGCAAAAAACAACAGCATATTGCGGAACCTCTTTCAGCCATAAATTAAGAATAAAATCCATATTTAAAACAAGTGGTACAGAGAGAGCAAAAGACATTAGAAAAGAAAATTTTATTGAACGAAACAGCAAGCTATGCAGATAATCCATATCGCCTCTCGCATAGCTCTTGGTTATTTGCGGATTCACTGCTGCGAAAAAATTATTGGCAAATTGAGCCATAGCATTGCTAACATGTGTCATAATTCCATAAGCGGCATTCGCCACAATCCCATGAAACACATTCAAAAGCATATTGGCACCCTGCAATGCTGCAATTGCAGAAATTCCGCTCAACGTTGTCCACCCACTAAACCCAATCCTCTCCCAAAACATTCTCTTATCCCAAAACCACTTAAAATGCGTCTCCGGAAAATTCCTACGGCAATAAACCCAATAAAAACCAACCATAACAACATAAACCGCAAACAGCAAAACAGAATAAAACTTCAATTTATCAACAGAAACAAAACCCAACGAAATCACAACCGCCAATTTAAACACAGCATCCACTATTCCGAAATAAGCATACACTTTCATCCTCTCATGCGCATTTATCGCAACCATATAAGGCGCCTGCAAAATCCCAACGCAGGCAGAAAGCACCGAAAACTGATAAACAAAATTAGCCACTCCCATTCGTTCATTTGGAATATTGAGCTGCGTGTTCAAAAACCACAAACCAATCGTTTCTCCTAAAATAAGAATAAGCAACGCTGTAAAAATATGAATGACTACACTCAAACTGAAAGTTCTTTTCAACTGCTCAAAATCACCTTTGCCTAAATCAAAGGTAAAAAAACGACTTGTTGCGCTACTCATGGCATTTTGTATAAAACTGAATAGAACAATAACCCCGCCAACAACATTGTAAATGCCAAAGTCGCTAACGCCCAACTGTGCCAAAACCTCCCTGCCGGCATAAAGCCCCACAAACAGAAGAAGAAGGCTCCTAAAATAAAGAAACAGCGTGTTCTTTGCGATGCGCTTGTTGTTTTCCGATGATGTGGACAGTTCCATTGATTGTTAGAATGTAGTAAATTATCTCTCTCTAATGACATTTTCCCATTTTTCAACAATATTTTCCACGGAAAACTTTTTAACGTTTTCCATGCCGTTTTTCGCCATTCTCTCTCGCAATTCCGCATTGTCAATCAGCAAACAAATTTTTTCGATTAAAATATTCAAATTGCCATTCGGGATAATAAAACCGTTTTGTCCGTTATCAATAACATCATTTACCGAAGCAAAGCTATCCATCGCTAATGGAATGCAACCGAAATTTTGAGATTCAATCAAGGTCATAGGCAAACCCTCATATTTACTGGTCATCAAAAGCATAGAAGCTCTTGCGAAATAAGGAGCAGAATCGTTAAAACCTTCAAAATAAACATTCGGAAAAGGTTTTGCCAACTTTTTTGTCTTTTCCAAATCCGGCCCATCGCCCACAAATACCAATTTCCAATCTTTATATTTATTGCAAATCATAGACCAGCATTTTATTATTACGGACATTCTCTTTTGATTTTCTGCCATCCGTCCGACATAGAGGATGATATTTTCTTTTTGCGAGAAATTTATCGGTTGAGTATTTAAATTCGGTATAGGGTTTGGTATGGCAATAACGGAGTTTAAATTTTTCCACGGAAATATTTTTTTGCATTGCTTAACAAAACTTTCGGAAAGCAAAACCAGCTTATCAGAATTTTTTATAACTGTGCTTGTGACATACAAAGTTGCTAAAAAACCGTAGATTTTTAATAAAAAAACAGGCAAATATATTTTCGGCCTTGAATACATAAACCAGAAAAGGGAGAAATGATGGCATTGAATGAAAGTGACACCTAATTCTCGTTTAGCTTTTTTACACAGGTCATTATAATATTTATTAAAAGCGTGTTGATTTATCAATATTTGAATTTTTTTTTCAACAATTAAATTACGCAAAAAATCTATATTTTCTTTAGAGTAAACATCAATTTTTTTTGATTGGCTTGTTTTCGAAAATTGATACTGCTCCACGCGATTATCCACAAATTCGCTTCTGGATTTCATTCTATAGCAAACAACAACCGAATGACCTTGAACAACAAAAGCATTTGCAAGAGTCCTCGTTACCGTTTCAATTCCGCCATTCGCCGGAAATCTATCCGAAATAAATAAAATATTCATTTTCAATTCCGCGAGCTTGTATCATGAGAATCAAAATAGAAATTTCTAAATTCCAAGTATGAAAATTCTTGTAACCGGCGCTGCCGGTTTTATAGGCGCAGCGGTTAGCAATGCGCTTGCCAAGCGAGGAGAATCGGTGCTGGGCATAGATAATCTCAACGATTATTACTCCCCTGCTCTTAAAAAAGCTCGCTTAGAGTTACTGAAAAAGAACGAAAATTTTCGTTTTCAACAACTGGATTTAACGCATACGGAAATTCGCTCTTTATTTGATGCTGAAAAATTTGATGCGGTGGTTCATTTGGGCGCACAGGCCGGAGTGCGCTATAGTCTGGAAAATCCGCAAGTTTACATAGACAGCAACATCACCGGAACACTAAACATTCTGGAATCCTGCCGCCACTACCCCGTGCGGCATTTGGTTTATGCGAGCAGCAGTTCCGTTTACGGAGATAATGCCAAAATACCTTTTAGCGTCGAAGACCGCACCGATAATCCCGTAAGTCTCTATGCGGCAACCAAAAAAAGCAATGAGCTGATGGCTCATACATATTCCCATCTCTTTGGCATTCCTACCACAGGCCTTCGTTTTTTCACCGTATATGGCCCCTGGGGGCGTCCGGACATGGCACCCATGCTTTTTGCCAAATCAATTTTGGAAGGCAAACCCATTCGCGTATTTAACCACGGAAATATGCGCCGCGATTTTACATATATAGACGATATAGTAGAAGGCGTTGTCCGCACTTTATACAAAGAGCAAAGCGGCTCGGAACTTTTTAATATAGGCAGAGGCGAGCCGGTGGATTTAATGCGGTTTATTGAGATTTTAGAAAATGAATTAGGAAAAAAAGCGATTAAAGAATTTTTGCCAATGCAGCAAGGAGATGTGCCTGCTACCTGGGCAGATACTACGGCTTTGGAAAAAGCAATCGGTTATAGACCTAAAACTTCCCTTGAAGAGGGCATAAAATATTTTGCTCGCTGGTACTTGGAATACGAGGAAAAACATGATTCCCAATAGAGTTTTTTTTGTGTGGTTTGGGAGTAACATACCCTTGTCAACCGGTTTGGCTATGCTTTCCACAAAGCAAATTCAAAAGCCGGAAGAAACCATTTTGTACATCGACGGCGAAAACGGCGAGATGCAGGGTGAAGGTTATGATTTGATAAAAGACGTGCCGGGCATAACGCTAAAAAGAATAGACGATTCCATATTTGCGGATTTGGGAGATAACGGAATTTGCAGCCATCTGTATAAAGCTCTCAAAAAACCTGTGTCTAAAACAAATTTATTGCGTTATGCGTTGTTGTATAAACAAGGCGGTATTTATTTGGATACGGATATAATAGCAGTTAGGCCCTGGGACGATTTATTGCAATACAAGGGATTTTGCGGGTTTGAGCCGGTGGCATTTCCGCAAAAATTATATGCTTCTAAAAATCCGTTCTTTTATCTGTTCGCGTGGCTCCGTTTTTTCTGGCGATTTTTGTGCGTTTATCTCCCGCATGGAGAGCAAATTTTCAGACCAACGGAAAGATTTTTTTCCCTTTGCGCCAATGGGGCAATACTCGGTTCCGAGCCTAAAAATGAATTTTTTGAAAGAGCATTCGCGGAGATAAATAAAATGGAAGAAAAGGAACAATTAAAGCATTATCGCCTTGGCACTCATATCATGCAAAAAACAACCGGAAATAAATCTTCGGAAATTATGAAAATGTTCCCCCCCGCATATTTTTACCCTGTGGGTCCCGATATAAGCGTGCATTTATTCCGAAAAGGCTCCGCTAAACGATTAGATAAAATTTTATTGCCGCAAACGCGAATTATACATTGGTATAACAGCGTTGAGAAAAAATATTTGCGCCAACAATTGAACTTAAAATGGATAGAAGAGCATCCAACATCGGCGTTTGCCAAGTTGGCGAGGGATATCATATCCCTAAAATAAAATCTAAGAACACCCTTAGGTCAGTGGAAGTTTCTATATTTATGCTAAGGCTGAATTCCCCAATCCACAATATTTTTCTTCTTGCTGCTGAACTTAACGCCGAGTTTGATGATTTTTTTGCGATTTCCATTGCATAGATGCCTATATGGAATAGCATAGCCTTTTGAGTCAATTTGTTTCAATGCGCTTGCAACGCTCTTGTCCAGCTTGAATTCCATAACATATATATATTTGCCTATTTCTATAACGCAATCCACAGAACCAGTAGCTGTTCTAACTTCCGTATTGCAATTGTATCCCAGCATCCTTAAAACATTGCTCACCGCAAAGGAAAAATAATGTTCCTTTATTCTCGCAATTAAACTATAATCAACTCCCTGCAAATAACTCTCCAAAAACTTTATAAAATTCTTAACATTCCCATTTTTAAGAGCGGCTGTCAAATTTAATTTCGCGCTGCCGTTCTCTATAGTGTCTTTATTACCGAAATAACCGGATAAAAATTCCGCAAAAGAAGTCTTTACCTCGCCATTGGGATATTTCAATTTATACGAATTTGTGGATTGGTTATAGCTTGCGATTGTCAAATAACCGCTCTGATACAAAAGAGGAATGATAGTCCATTTTTCCTTGTTGTATTTTGCAAAAGCCTCCGGAAAAACCTCAATGCTGTCTATATCCAAAATTTTCTCAGGCTGCTCTTTAATATAATTGACTAAAAAACTTGGCGTTCCCGTGTCTATCCAGAACGGATTAAAATCCCCTTGATTCAAAAAATGCTTTATTATGCTCGTAGGGTTATAAACGGAATTTCCCTCTTTAGCGAAAAGATAACCGTTATAGTAAGATTTGAGCCTTGCAAGGTAAGCTGCCTTGTTGCCGTATTTTTTCGCAAAAAAAGCAATCTCCACATCAAAATTTTTTTCCAACTCCTCTTGCGTTATTCCGCACAGGGAGCAGAACTCCGGGTTCAGGGAAATATCTTCGGGCTGGTTCAT
>LIUH01000073.1:22083-23556 GCA_001462225.1 Fibrobacteria bacterium GUT31
TGGTTCATTCCGCTGAACAAGCTCACCTGTGAAAATTTTGTGACCCCGGTGATAAACACAAATTTTAAATACTTATCGCAGTCTTTGAGAACTTTGTAAAATCCTTGCAATTCCTTGCGAATAACCGTAAGGTTTTCCGAGTCGTCCAGATTATCAAGCAATGGGCAGTCATATTCATCTATTATTACAACAACTTGACCCATTTTTTTATAAAGGGCAATTATTAAATCCGAAAACTTATGGCTAATATCATTTTTTTTCAATTTGATTTTGTAATTTTCCGCACAGAGTTCCAATTTTCCATCTATCAAGGATTTGAGATTTTTCAATCCATCTTTGCCCGTGAAATTCGATGCGCTTGTATCCAAGCGAATAATCGGATATTCTTTCCATTCCCAGTCCGTTTTTTCAATTGTCAACCCATTGAACAATTCCCTTTCATTTGCGAAAAGCGATTCCAAAGTTGAGCAGGTTAAACTTTTGCCAAACCTGCGCGGGCGGCTCAAAAAAACAACCATGTAATTTTTTGCCATTTTGTAAATATGCAAAGTTTTGTCCACATAAACATCATAATTTAACCGAACATGGCTAAAAGTTTGAACGCCGGAAGGCAGCTTGCGAATGGGCATTGTTAAAATTTAGAAAAATCAATTAGCTTTCTGTCAATATTTCCAAAGCGGCGTGGGCGGGCGAAGAATACGGTTTTGTAGTTTGAAATCATTTTGTGTATGTAGGCGGTTTTGTCCACATACACGGCATAGTCGTTTATGACATCGGCGAATGTTTGCACGCCGGAGAGTGGAAGTTTGCGGAGGCGAGTTCCCTAATCCCGCAAACTACAACATTTTCCTTGTACAAATAAGAATCCTCTATAGGGCAAACGATATACGTTTTGCTCAATTCCAAATCTTTTATGCAATTCCAAAATCCAACTGAAACAGTTGGAGCCGTGTTAGCCTTAAACTCAATGCCAATACGCTCCTTGCCGCTTTCCAGAATCAAATCTATTTCTGCCCCCGCCTGCGTGCGATAAAATGAAGGAGACCAATCCTTTGAAATGGAGCTTAAAATCTGCTCTATCGCAAAACCTTCCCACGAACAACCAATAGAAGGATGCCCAAGCAAATCGTTAAAAGAACGAATTCCCAAGATTGAATGCAAAATTCCCGAATCTCTTATGTAAACTTTTGGTGATTTAACTATTCGTTTTTTCTGATTGCTAAAATTTGGTTTCAGAGTTCTTATTAAAAAAGCACTTTCTAAAAAATCTGCATATTGCCTAAACATTGTATGCGAAACACCTAAAGCTTCGCCCAGTTTGCTGGAATTGAGCAAGTCTCCATGCGAATGGGCAAGCAGAGAAAAAAGCCTATTTATTTGAATTGGTGCAAGCTTTAAGCCCAGTTGAGGCAAATCTCGTTCCACAAATGTCTTAATAAAAAATTCACGCCACGCATTGCTGAGTTTAAGCTG
>LIUH01000074.1 GCA_001462225.1 Fibrobacteria bacterium GUT31
GGCATTCACATTTTCGTGCTCGTCAGACGATGGCGATGGCGGGGGCAATCCGCCGGGCGGGGGCGGGGACAGCGAATTAACTACCGGCTCTGGCGAGGCGTGGATAAGGAATGGAACCAACGAAGGTTGGATTTTAAATAGCAAGGGCGAATATTTCTTTATTGAAATGAGTAACGGCACTTGGTATTATGATGATGATGATTTTCCTGGAGTCACATGGTCTGCGAATGGGAACGTATTAACGTTTTATCTTAAAAATGGTAAAACGGAAACCTACACTTACACTGTATCTGGAAATCAATTCTCATACCAAAGAGGAGATGGCAGAACAATGGTCTATACAAAGACAAGCGGCATATATCCGGTACATGAGCAGGGCGGTGGGTCACACTAGCAACCATAGGAGGTTTATATGAGCAAAACAAAAGGTTTTCACATCCTCTTAATCCTTTTAATCGGGGGTATCGGGGTTCAGACACTCGCTTCCTGCTCATCCGACAGCGATGATGACGGTGGTGGTTCATCGTCTAGCGAAGACGGCAATTCCAGTTCATCTGACGGAGGTTCATCGTCTAGTGTAGGTAACGATTCCTCATCCAGCGGCACCGGCTCCAGTTCCTCCGGCGGTGGCTCTATCAGTAAATGCCCCAATGTATCTATTGGGGTTGACATAATGACATGTGGCAGTCAAGAATACAGATACGTAATTATAGCCAGCAAAACATGGATGGCAGAGAATTTGAATTATAACCCCGGTGCGGGCAATTCTGTTTGCTATGCTAACGACCCTGCCAACTGCGTCATCTACGGTCGTTTGTATGATTGGGAAACGGCTAATGCGGTTTGCCCCGATGGCTGGCATTTGCCCACCGATGAGGAATGGCAAGAATTGACTGAGGCCACCGGCAATTATGGCTATCAGGCGGGAAGAGAATTGAAGGCAGAGAGTGGCTGGGATAATTGCGGTCCTGAGGATTCCGGCGAAACCTACGAGTGCAATGATACTTACGGATTTTCGCTTCTGCCGGGCGGCAATTACAACAGCTATTCCGGCACTTCTTTCGGCCTCGGCAGCCAGGGCGACTGGTGGACTTCCAGTGAGAGCTATGGCAATGGCGTCCGCCGGAACACAACCAAATACAGCCCCGGTGTGGAGAGTAGCAGTGCTCAAAAGTCCACGAACTTATTTTCTGTGCGTTGTGTAAGGAATTAGCAGAAATGATTTTTTTATATTCCACCAACCCCCAACAAAGGAGTTAAAATGAAGAAGATAGTCCTGACATTAGCAACATCGTTTGCATTGTTCCTCGCCGCCTGTGGCGGTTCACCGTCAACCCCGGAAGAAGTCGCCGTGAAATACACCAAAGCTAGTTTTAGCTTAGATTATGGAGCGGCGAAAAAACTTTCCTCCGAAAAGAACAAAAAGAACATTGAAAAAGAGGAAGAGTCTGCCAAAGCCAAAGGGATTCCTCCGGAAAAGAAGGAATTTATTGACAAAATGAAAGAGCTAACCCCAAAAGCCGAAGATCCTGCCAAAATTAGCGAAGACGGGAATTCCGCCAGCGTTAATGTTTCTCTTTTGGACAAAGACGGCAAAAAGAGCTTTGTTTTAAAAGTGAAACTTGTAAAGGAAGACGATGCTTGGAAGGTAGATGGCTCGAGTAAGTAAGGTTTTAGCGGCAGGGTTTGCCCTGCTGCTCACCCCCGAAACAACCATCACCCAAGAACCTTTAGAAACCCTCGGCGCAGAAGAGCTTGCTCTTCTGCGGGAGGGTGATTTTGTATTCAGGCTTGGCTATGGAATGGTCAGCTTTTTTTTAGAATCACAAACCGGCGCAAGCGGGGTTTCGCACGTTGGCATACTAGTGAAGGATTCTTTGGATTTTGATGTAATACATTCAATTTCCGGCAGCATGGCGGAATTGGACGGAGTTCAAAAAATTTCCTTAGATGATTTTTTATTTGAAGCAAAGCCTCATAGCCTTGTTATCACTCGCTTAAAAAACTCAAACGGAGAATTGATCGCATACGAAGCACGTCGCCTGTTTGCAGAGCGTGTTCCTTTTGATATGTCCTTTGATATCAAAGACACGACCAAACTTTTCTGCTCGGAGATGATAAATTTCATTTTGCAGAAAACTCACAATACAGAAGTTTTCACCCAAGAAGCAACGGAGTTCCCCTTTACCGGCTTTTTCGACACATCAAAGTTTGAAATTTTGGTGGACAGGCGGGAGTGAAGGCATAACTAACATTCTTCCCACCGCCGTTCTCTTGCATCAGAATATGTTTTTCTATTAAATCCTTGATGTCTCGGAGGGCGGTGTCGTGTGAGCATTTGGCAATTTTGGCCCATTTTACCGTGTTCAATTTGCCTTTAAATCCGTCCAGCAATTTGTTGAGCATTATGATCTGCCTACCGTTGAGCTTGGTATTTTTATGCTTGTCCCAAAACTCGGCTTTTTGCAAAACGAGGTCTGTTATTTTTTCTGTTTCCAATAAAGCATTTTTCAGGCACTGCAAAAACCATTTCAACCACTGCGTTATGTCGTTTTCTTTATGCTGGCACTCTTGCAAAACGGAGTAATATTTTTTTCTCTCTTTCAAAATTTGCGCAGACATGCTGTAAAACCTTTGAGGCGAGGCATCTGAGCGAGTTAGCATTAAATCGGCAATTGCACGGGCTATTCTCCCATTGCCATCGTCAAAGGGATGTATTATAACAAACCAAAAATGAGCTATAGCCGCTTTCAAAATGGCATCTATTTTTGCATTGCTGTTGAACCACTTCAAAAACTTATCCATTTCTTTTTTAACAATTTGTGGCTTTGGAGCTTCATAATGGATTTTTTCATTGCCTATGGCTCCTGAAACCACCTGCATTTCTTCTGTTCTATACATGCCTACAGTAATTTTATAAAGCCCGCTCCAACCTGTTGGAAAAAGTGCCCCATGCCAACTGAAAAGCCTGCTTTCACTGAGTTGCAAATTCGCATTTTGCACAGCATCCATTGCCATATCAACAATACCTTCCACATTCCTTGTACTTTTCGCATCGCTGAATTTTTCCAACCCAAGCCTGCGTGCTATGGACGAGCGAACCTGTGCGTAATTCAATTTTTCCCCTTCTATTTCGGAAGACTTTATAATATCAAGTGTTAAAGTGTTGAGAGAGGTTTCTATTTTCTGCGAAAATCCTAGTGTTTGCATTATTCCCAGAACTTTACCCTGCAAAAGCCGGACTTCACCCAAAAGCTCTTGAATTTCGCCTTCTTTCCAGGTAAAACTCGTCCAATTTTCATATTGGTAAATGTATTTTTTCCGCATAAGCAGTAATATACAATTATTCTACGCATTTTTGCGTAGAATTGTAACGCAAAGCTAATAAAATATATTTTTTTGCTATGATAGCCAGAAATTTCCCTTTTTGAGGGAAAAAAAATGAAAAAGTTTCCTTTTTTGAGGGAAATTTTGTATATTTATGTGTATGAAGGAAGTTTTGAAAGAGATAATAGTCAGCAATCAAAATGCGATGCCGGCTGATGTTAAAGTTCGTTCTTGGGAAATTCCAATGGACACGGGCAAGGTGATAACCATTCCGGGAGTTCGCCGCTCCGGAAAATCTTCGCTTTTTTTTATAGCCCAAAACAAACTCCTTGAAAGCGGCGTTTCCAAGGAAAAAATCCTATTTTTGAATTTAGACGATGAACGGCTGGATTTTTCCGAAAATAACATAGGCTTAATTTTGGAAGCCTACAGAGAATTGTATCCGAAAATTCCTGCAAAGGAGATATGCTTTTTTTTAGACGAAATTCAGGTTGCAAAGGGATGGGAAAAATTTGTTCGGCGAATTTGCGATAATGTTTCAAAAAATATCTATTTGACAGGCTCAAATTCCAAGATGCTTTCATCGGAAATAGCCTCTGCATTGCGTGGGAGAACCTTG
>LIUH01000075.1 GCA_001462225.1 Fibrobacteria bacterium GUT31
GCATTGCTTGGCATTGAAGCAAAGTCGGGGCATAATGTTTCTAAAGAGGATTTTAAGCATTTGGAATGGTTTGCAAAAAATATTGTTAATGGCAAAAGCGATTTTGTTGGAATCATTCTGTATTCCGGCGATAGGACTATTCATTTTAGCAAAAATATGCTAGCTGTGCCTACCGCAGCATTATGGGTAATGTAGAAAAAATTTCTACATTACCCGTATGCCAAAGATTGGTTTACCCAAAAAAGAAAGCCTTACGGTAGAGTTCAAAACTTCTTTCAATGATGATGTTATTGAAGTGCTCGTGGTGTTTTCCAACACAAAAGGCGGAACGGTTTATATTGGCGTTTCATTTGAAGGTAGAATACATTATTACCGGCGAACCGCAACGCACAGAACGTTTTGATTACCCTTTGGATGCTATTCGAGAAATTGTTATAAATATGGTTGTTCACCGTGATTACAGGGATAGCTCTGCGAGTATCATTAAAATTTTTGATAATAGAATTGAATTTTATAATCCGGGAAAATTATATGGCGGTATAACAATACGGGATTTATTATCAGGCAATTATGTTTCAAAATCTCGCAATAAATTAATAGCTAAAGCGTTTAAGGAAGCGAGTATAATAGAACGTTATGGATCAGGTATTATGCGTGTGTGCAAAATTTGTGAAGAGTATGGCGTAAAAGAACCGGATTTTCATGAAATATCCAATGGTTTTCAGGTGATTTTATATAATGAGAAAACTGTGGAGAAAACTGTGGAGAAAATCTTGGATATAATTGTAAATAATCCGCAAATAACGCAAGCCGAATTAGTAGAAATGACCGGATTAACTAGACGTGGCGTGGAATGGAATCTGTCCAAACTCAAATCCAAAGGCTTAATAGAACGCATTGGTGCAGATAAGGGCGGGTATTGGAAAGTAAATACCTCTCGGCTCGTGTAAATAAAAATTTTTCTAAATTCCACCTGTGTTTGCCAACTTAAAATGCACGGGTGCTACGCTGTTTGCTGTTTGCTTGTATGCGCAAACTGCCCAGCCCTTGACGCTCAAAAACTCCATTGAGCTTGCAATCGGCAAAAACGAAAAACTTTCCGCTGCAAACGAGGCGGTAAATATGGCTAAGGGGAAAAAAACGCAGGCGAGAGGAAAAATGCTACCATCAATCTCGCTCTCCGGTGGCTACACGCACATAAACGACAATTTGGATTTAGAGATAGACATAAGCGAAGTTTTCTCAAGCAACCCGATGCTGGCTCAAATACTCGGTTCTATGCCGAGCTATGCAATGCGTATGCAAAACGAGAGTTTTTGGAGCGCAACTGCCCAAGCGCAGTGGACAATTTTTGCAGGAGGCAGGCTTTGGAGCGGCTACAAGGCGGCAAACAGTGAAGAAAATACCGCAGAGGCGAGGAAGAACACGGTTCAGGGCGAGGTTGCAAAAGAAACCGCTTTGAGATACTTAGGTTATAAACTCGCCGAATCCGTTAAAGATGTTCAGGAACAGAATTTGCAAACAATAGCGCAGCATTTTGAAAACACAAAAAAATTGGAAGAAGCAGGGCAAATAGCACTAGCGGAAAGGCTAAGGGCAGAGGTCGCATTAGCAGAGGCAAAACGCAATTTAGAGGACGCAAAAAGAAACGCAAGCTTGGCAAAACTCGCACTCGCAAATTCCATAAAATCAGACACGAATTTCACACTGGAATTTTCTTGGAAAAAACTGGAAGCACCTGCAAATCCGCAAGCATTCACAGAGAAAATCCTCTCAAAAAATCCGCAGTTATTGCAAATCAAGAGCGAAGAAAGCAGGGCTTTGAGCGGGCTTTCCGCAGATAGAGGCGAATGGATGCCGGCCATAGCCGCCTTTGGAATGCGAGAACTCTACACCAAAGACTTAACCTTTTTGCAACCCACATGGGCAGTTGGCGTTAAAGCGGAATGGAATTTGTTCAGCGGAGGAACCACACTCGGCAAATATCAAAGTTCAAAAGCGCAAGTCCGCTCGTTAAACTACCTGCAGGAGCAAGCTAAAAGGGACTTGGAACTCTTGGCAGAAAAATACCTGCGAGAATGGAGCGGCGCAAATGAAAAACTGGAATCTCTGGAAAAAACCGAAGACCTTGCACAGGAATCTTTGAGAGCGCAAACAAAGGCTTATGCCGCAGGCATGGCAACCGGCTTAGACGTAATAGATGCCCAATTTGCCCTTTCAAGGGTAGCTCTAGCAAAATACGCCTCCTACTTTGAGGCCTATTCCGCAATCATATCCCTGCAAGAACTATGCGGCGAAGCCGAAACCCTAGGAGAACTGCTGAAATGAACTCTCAACTCTCAACTCTCAACTTTCAACTAACATTAATAATAGCACTGCTTCTAATTTCTTGCGAGGAGTCAAAGCAGAATTATCTTCAGGGGCAGTTTGAGGTGCAGAGGGTTTGGGTTTCTTCTAAGGTGCCGGGACGTTTGCACAGTGTGTTGGCAGAGGTTGGGGATTCTGTTGCCCAGGGGCAAGCTCTTGCGGAGTTGGAAAGCCCGGAAATTGAAGCGAAGAAAAAACAGGTTTTGGGCGCATTAATGGCTGCACAGTCGCAGAGCAAAAAGGCAAAGGCTGGTGCTAGAAAAGAGGAGATTGCAGCGGCGGCGGCTATGGCAAAACGGGCGCAGGAGGCGGCTAATTTAGCAAAGGCAACATACGAAAGGGTTCAGCAATTGTGCGATGAAGGAGTTTTGCCTGTTCAGAAAAGGGATGAGGCATTTGCAGGGTACACAACCGCAAAAGCGGCAGCAGAAGCCATGTTTGCACAACTTGAAATGGCAAGAGAGGGTGCAAGAGCAGAGGATAAGGCGGCAGCAGAAGCCCTTGTTTTGCAGGCAATGGGTGCAAATGCGGAGGTAAACGCCTATTTGGAGGAGACAACCTTGCGTTCGCCGATAACCGGCGAAATAGCCTCTAAAAATGCGGAACAGGGGGAGCTTGTGGGTTCGGGGATGCCTGTATTTTCGGTTATAGACCGCTCAAAGTCCTGGGCTGTTTTCAATGTTAGGGAAGATTTGCTGAAAAATTTGAGCAAGGGGACAAAAATAAGGGTTTGGATTCCCGCTTTAAAGCAAAGTGCGGATTTGGAAATTTATTCCATTGCGCCGCTTGGCGATTTTGCCACTTGGCGGAGCAGCAAGGAAACCGGCGGTTTTGATCTGAAAACTTTTGAGGTTAAAGCTCGCCCAACCGAGAGCATTCCCGACTTGCGCCCGGGCATGAGCGTGCTTTTGCCGGCGAAATGACACAAATATCACTCTTTTTTTACTTTTAGTGTTTTTTTGCAGTGAAAATATGCTATTTAATGAAAAAATTATTATATTAGTATTATCTATCCATGACCTCGAGAGGTGCCTATGAATCAGAAGCTATTTACGTTTGCATTAGTGCTATTGCTCGGAAGCATTACGGCGAATGCAACCAATACTACCCGCTATTGGGATTCCTGCAAGCCGAGTTGTGCATGGACGGGCAATGCCGGTGGCAGTCCAAACGGAGTCGCTACAAGTTGCAATATCAACGGGGCTCAACTCGGCAACTCCGCTAATGCGGTGAATGCCTGCGACGGCGGGGAATCTTACACATGTATGGGTCAGGTTCCTTGGGCTGTAAACGACAATTTGGCTTACGGTTTCGCCGCTTCCCACTCAAATGGCGATTGCGGCAAGTGTTTTGAATTGACGTTCACCGACAATGGCCAGGGTGGTACAACCGGAGGCAATATTTCAGGGAAAAAAATGGTTGTGATGATAAGCAACATTGGCGGCGACGTGGGTGGAGATCAACTTGATCTCATGATTCCGGGCGGCGGCGTAGGTATCTACAACGCTCTCACCAAGCAGATCCAACAGAATGGCGGCCCGCAATCCCCCCAATTGGGCGACCAGTATGGCGGGTTTAGATCGCCAAATAACGGTGGATGCGGCAATAATGCGACTTGCGTTCAGAATATGTGCAATGCCGCTTTCAATAGTGCCGGGCTTGCCAAGCTGAAAGCCGGTTGCCAGTGGTTTATTGACTGGTTCAAGATAGCTAATAATCCTCAAGCTACCAAAACGGTGGTGGATTGCCCAGAAGCTTTGAAAAATGCCTATAAAACTGGCAATGGCGGTGGCGGCGGTACTAGCAGCAACAGTACCGCTAGCAGCAGCAGTGCGGCTCCTCCTACCTACACGCTTACGGTAAATCGCAACCCGAATAATGTTGGCTCCACCAGCCCAACCTCTCAAAGCGGCATTACTGCGGGTCAACAAGTGAGCATATCGGCTACGCCAAGCGGTAACTATGTATTCCAAAACTGGACAGTGACTAGCGGCTCGCCAAACATATCACAGCCACAAAGTGCTACTACAACGGTAACTTTGTCCGCAAACGCCACTATCACAGCTAACTTCATCCAGCAAACCGCTCAAGGTTATACACTTACAGCCAGCGTATATCCTTCGGGTAGCGGCACTGTAAGCCCAACCAGCCAATCCAATGTTACCTCAACCACTATAACTGCCACGGCAAATGCGGGCTACACATTCCAAGGCTGGGTAGTGGTAAACGGAACAACAGCTACGTTTGCCAATGCAAACTCCCAAACAACCACTGTCACTTTGAGTGCCAATGCGACTATCAGGGCTAATTTCACGCAGAACGCTGTGAGCAGTAGCGGCGGTAGCCAGTCTTCCTCCAGTTCACTAGCGGGTGGTTTTGGAAATTGCATACCACCACCGGGGAACGTTGTTCCGCCTAATGGTATTGAAACCTGTATTGTCGTGAATGGGAAATGTTATATATGCAACCAAGACCGCGGTCAAGACTGTTCAAGTACATGGCTTTGGACCGGTGGGCAGGTAGCTGAAACGTATTGGTTCACGCAAGTAAGTTGCCCCACCGGCGGTTCCAGCAGTTCGGCAGCGGCCAGCAGTTCCAGTGCAGCTTCTTCAGTCAACTGGAATGGGGTAGGTGTTCTGAGGATAGAAGCGGAAAACTACGTGAGCAAGGTCGGTGCTAATATGGTAACGGTAACGGCTCCAAACAATGGTTTAGCTATCGGTTATATTGAAAATAACTACTCAACTACCTACAAAGTAAATATGTCTGCTGCGGGAACATTCCCGATGGCTTTCAGCATAGCCACCGGGCAGACCAGCAATTTCACAGTACGTGTGAACGGCACGCAGGTCGGAACTACGGTTACTAAAACCGGTTCCGCGTGGGACGATTATTCAATCGTCAATCTCTCTTCCAACGTATCGCTGAATTCAGGCGAGAATACGATAGAGCTGAGATTTCAAGGTGCCGTAAACGTTGACTACTTACAGCTTGGCACCCCTCCGGCAAGCAGTTCTAGCGGTGGTAGTTCTAGCAGTGGGACAACACCTGTTATTCTTCCGCAGATTGCATATAGCAATGTAGCGCAAATACAAGCAAATGGGATTTACTTGCAGGTTATGAACAACGCTAAATTGGAATTATTTGATTTGCGTGGAAAGTCCGTCAGAAAAATGAATTTTTCAAGCGGTGTTCATTCCGTGCGATTAAATGATTTGCCAAGAGGGCTTTACATAGCCAGAGTCTCATTCGGCAGCGAAAGGAAAATCCTGCGCATACCGATACGTTAATGACAAAATTTCGCCCCTGCATAGACCTGCACAACGGCAAAGTCAAGCAAATAGTAGGCTCCTCGCTCTCTGAAAACGAGAGCGAGTTAAAAGAAAACTTTGTCTCTCAAAAACCTGCGGAATGGTACGCAGAACTCTACAAAAAAGATGACTTAAAAGGCGGGCATATAATAATGCTCGGCCCCGGCAATGAAGAAGCCGCTCTAAGAGCATTGCAAGCTTACCCAAACGGAATGCAAATTGGCGGTGGAATTTTCAAGGAAAACGCATTGAAGTACATAGAAGCCGGAGCTGCTGCCGTTATAGTCACTAGCTATATATTCCCAAACGGTAAATTTTCCCTTGAAAGGTTAAAAGCCATTTCCGGCGAAGTCGGGAGAGAACGGCTGGTGGTGGATTTGAGTTGCTATGAGGTGAAGGGAGTGGGGAGTAGGGAGTGGGGAGTAGCTATTAATCGGTGGCAAACTCTTACTGATTTTTATGTGACTGAGGAAAATTTGGAGATGATTTCTGAGTACTGTTTTGAATTTTTGGTTCATGCTGCGGGGGTGGAGGGGAAACAACAGGGCATGGATTTGGAACTGATTAAATTTTTGGGTGAACATTCTCCTACTCCGGTAACCTACGCCGGCGGTGCAAACAGCATTTGGGATTTTGAAACTTGCAACGAACTCTCAAAGGGCAGGGTGGATTTAACCATAGGCAGCGCACTGGACATTTTCGGCGGGAACGTGCCTTATGAGGAGTGCAGGAAATATATCTGCTAATTCCCTGCCATTTTGCAATAGCCAATGCCTAAAATACAGGGGTCCCAAAATTTGTGCCTATAAATCAATCCCACATTTTTTTCCAAACGAGTTTCATCCTCGGACGATTCTTCTGTTAATATATAATGACGCGCTACTAAATTAGTTTCAATACCCAAAGAAGGTTCTATCAAATTGCGGTTTGTATCCGTTGAATCAAAAACGGGCAATTTATAGCGGAATCCTATTTCATATGATTTATCGTAGCGCGGATTTTGGCTGTTTTCATTCGTATTTGTATAGCCAAGGATAAATTCCAAATTTTCAACCCATTTGGAAAGATCAATCGGAATTCTTACATAATTGGTGTCTTCTTCTTGCGGTTCATCGTTGAGTATCTTCCACTTAAAATCTATATCACCGATCATTTTTCCGCCAACAACGCGATTTATCGTAGAAGACATCGTTTTGCCGAAAACTTTTCCTAGTGCCTTGTCGCGATCAATGTTGATTCCCGATTCATAGTCCCTTGATATGCAACCGAGCAACATGCTATAGTAAATTAGGGCAGGCGAAGCTTCTATATCGCAACTTGCACTTGGCTCCATGTTTAGTTTGGCGAGCGGTCCTGTTACATTCACGGAAATCTTGCATTTTTCTTCTTCGGCGCAAAAGGGATAATCGTTGGAGAAACTTAAATCAATTTCACCTTGTTTTACAGATGAGGTTCGCCAATAAACCCTGAGAGAAGATAAGTCAAACAGGGTTAAATCTTTGTGCCCGATTTTTCCGCCTCCTATTGCATTTATGTCTCCTGAGAGCAAAATATTCCTTGTTGTCCCTGTTACCGATACATCCACCACAAATGCAAATTCCGCAACACTGGTGTTAACCATTGCAGTTTCTCTTCCTGTTTGAATTTTTATATCAAGGGTTGTAGGGCGGCTGGTTAAGGCGTTTCTCTCATTTGAGCTAGTCTTTTTTTCTTTTAATGAAGATGCTAAAAATCTGTTTATGTTTTTTAATGTTTTGTCTATCTGCAAGGGATCCGGTATTAAATCCAAAGTTTTTTGATAGATTGCTTTGCTTATTTCAAAATTCCCGGTTATGCTCGGATTGGTTTGCGATTGATTGGTTTGAAACGGAAGTCTATATACGGCTTGCCCTTTCAAAATTGCTTCTGCCGTTCCGTAATCTGCATTTTCCATACGGTAAGATATAGACGGCAATTCGGCAAAAATCGTTATTCCCGTGGAATCCAAAACGGTTCTTCCCGCTCCTTTTTTTATTTGAACTAAATGGTCTTTTAAAAACGATAATGTAAATTGCTCTGTGTTAAAAGACAAATCTTTTATATTTGCTTTGTTTAGATCAAATTGCAATGTTGCCGTTATTTTTTCATCGTTTTGCCCATACACAAGCGCAGAATCCACAAAAAGCGTTCCTCTTCTAATTCGTCCGCTGAATTCAAACGGCATTTCTAAAACTCCCGCTTTATAAATACTTTGCTCTATGCTGAAAACTGCCGTTAAGGAATCCAAGATGTCTTTTCCCAGTGCGGTTTTTGCAGTGATGTTGAGATTCGCATTTTTAATTTCACCTACTCCGCTCGGCAAAAACCAATCGCCTTGCACCTGTGCGTTTCCGAATATGCTTTTAAAATTTTTGCTTATAAAACCGTTAAATGACAATTCGCCCTTATTATCCACATTACTCGCCATATAAGAAACGTAAAGAGGAAAATCGCTTTTTTCTTTAGGTTTGCTCAAAACCGCTTTTAAGGTTCCGTCCCACAAGCTATCATAACCCAAAAATACGCGATTTGAAACTTTTACGGAATCTCCGTTGGCTTCAAGGTATAAATTCGGAAATCTTGCAATATCAGGATCCAAGCCCGTCAATGTTATTTGCGTAAGTATTATTTCGCCTTGCAAACCCGTTTTTTCATTGAATTCCAGTTTTCCGTTTGCATAGCCGCTTGAAAGAGTCGAATCGTTGAACATATACAAAAGCGAAACCAAATTCATATCTGCAATGTTTAAATTCGCTTTTTGAATTTCAAATTCTTTTCTCGTTTCGGAAGGCAGCAAGGCAAATAAATAACCTTCAATTCTCTTTTCGTTATGTTCTATCTCAATATTTTCCGCTATTAGAGAATCTCTGCGCATTTCAATATCCGCTTTTGCGTTTATAGCAAAATTATGAATAACCGTGGATAGGAAAATAGAGGCTTTTCCATTTTCTTCTTCAAAATCATGGCTCAATGTTCCGGTGATAAACCCATTGTAGCCTTTTAGCATAGAGGTATCTGCGAAAGGCAATTCAAGAGTGTTTAGATTTTTCAATGTCAAATCTATTTTTGGGCTGAATGTTCCGTAAACCTCGGCTTCGCCGCCGCCCGGTTGATCAAGTTTGAATGCAAAATATTCCTCGTCCCACATGACTTCGCCCGTAAATTCGCTTTCATAACCCTTGCGTTTTATAGTTCCCTTTGGAAAATGAATGCCGTTCTTATTTAGCCAAAGCGAAACTTCAAATTCATCCGCTGTGGTGTAATAAGCGTATGGAACTTTTGTTTTTAAATCCGCTTTTAGCAAAATTTCCTTGAAAGAAAAAGAACCTGTTAAAATAGTGGGATTTGCAATTTTTAACATATCTCCGCACCACTGTACGGCCCACGGTTCTTTTTGGGCAATGTCTGCTGAAAATGTCATGATAGGGTTATTCAGGTCTGCCATTCTTACGGTGAAATCCGAGCCTGCTCCGGTTGTGAAATTCGCGGAGACGGAATTTCCTTTTTTTGTGATTCTGTGAAATTTAACATCTGCGGGCAAAGTTTCTCCGCCAAGCGAAATGTTTATTCCCTTTACTTCAAGCTCTCCGCTTCCGTCTAAATTTTTGCTGACATTGCCTTTGAATTTTACACTCTCTCCACGGTTGCCTTTTAAGAGAATTTCGCTTTGTGAAATACCGGAATTATTCCCTAATGCGGTTATTGTCGCATCAAAGGCCGGCAGTTGCCAAATTTTCCCTATTTGGGTTTTCAAAGATAAATCGAAATCCACCTTGCCGGCTAAAATATTTGCAGACACATTTGAATGCAGAGCAATTTTCCCTATTTTTGGTGCATCGCTTGGCCATTTGCCTTTTAGCCAAAGCGGCAGGCTTACCACATTTGCGTTTATCTCTGCCGATAAATCTTCTAAATGCCGCCTCGGAGCATTTAATATAAACGCAAGAGAATCGCCGGTTCTGTCGGAGATGGAAAGAGCTGCATCGACAAATGATGCGTCCCATCTGTAATCCGCATTTAAAAATAAATTTTTTGCCAGATGGGTTCCTCTAATATTTTTAGCTCTTATATAAACCCTTTTTTGCCTCCCGGACTTTGCCGCTACAAGAGAATCCAAATTCCAATTCCCGATATTCTTGACTTCAATCGCCGCTTTATTTACATTTACTGAAACCCTGAACGGCAACAATAAATCAGGGTGGCTAATATGTTCCGTTTTTGTGGTGTCTGTTGTGTCTGTGCTTGGGATTATTTTTGCATAGACGCTGTCTATTGAAATATTTAACAATTCCCGCCTGGTGGTGAGTTTGGGGTCAAAAGAGATTTTCGGATTTTCAAAAAGCAAATCCGTGCCTTGCATAAATTTTACTCTCACCGATTTCCAAGAGAGTTTAAAAGGGAACTCGGCTTCAAAGCCATGTGGAATTATTATCGCCGGACCTATGTCTATCGAGTTGGAGAGGTAATATATGGCTTTATCTTTTATAATTCCGGGTACTAAAAGCAAAGAAATAACCAGTGTTGCAAACAAAACCGGCAACACAATATTAAAAATTGATATTTTCTTTTTTACTTTTTCTCTCAACTCTCAACTCTCAACCAAAGAATAAACCTTAGCATACATATAAATCTGCTTCAAAAGGCTCGCAAATCCGTTTGCTCTTGTCGGCGTTAAACCTATTTGCAAACCTATTTCCTGAAAAAATTCCGGTTTTGCGGCTAAAATATCTGCCGGTTTTCTATGGTTGTAAATTTTTAAGGCAAGCGCACCCAAGCCTCTGCTCAAAAGCGGTGTGTTTTCGCCGCCTTCCGTGTCCATATGAAAATGCAGAACTCCGTCTTTGCATTCGGGTACCAAAAACATTTTTGCGGCACAGCCTTTGACTATAAATTTTTCCTGCTTTAAATCCGCATCCATTCCACCATGCTCTTTTGCGATTTTCAGAAGGAATTTCCATTTGTCATCCGGATTTTCAAAGGTTGAAAAAATATTTCTTATTTCGTTTTGCGATTCCTCTATGTTCATTTTTCCCCCAAAGAGGCAAAAAACAAAACTTCGCTCAAGATTGCTTTTTTGAGAATTGCGAGTGATACGCTTTCGTTTTCGCCGTGTGCATTTGTTTTGGGGTCTTCTACGCCCGTGAGCAAAACCGGCATGCCCTTAAATGCTTTGCTTAAAGCCGCAACCATTGGAATGGAAGCACCGCAGCCTATGATGAGCGGTTTTTTGCCGTAGCCTTTTTCCAAAGCTGCAAGCATTTTTTTGAAAAATTCATGTTCGGTTGCCGTTTCCCAAGGCTCGGACATTCCGTTTTCGGTTTTAATGGAGAGTTTCAACCCCCAGGGGCAAGCCGCTTTTATGTGTTTTTTTGTTATATCTAAGACTTTTTTTAAATCCATTCCGGGTGCAACTCTAATGCTTACCCTTGCCCAAGCGCAGTTTTGCAGAACATTGCCGGCATTTTTCCTATTGCCCGCTTCCATTGCTGTTACGGTTATAGCCGGAATATGCCAAAGGGATTTTAGAATATCTTTTTCTTTTACAAGTATTTGGGTTTCGCTTAGGAGAGCACAGTCTTTTTTTAATTCTTTGCAACCATAATTTGGGTACACTTTGAGCGAGTGTGCTTTTGGAAATTTTATTTTTGCAAAGGAAGCCAGTATGTGCGCAAGCCCCTGTGCCGCATCCGGAATAGGGCCGCTCCAGATTCCGCTGTGCAAAGGTTTTTCCATGGATTTAACCTCTATTTCCAAAGCCAGCATTCCTCTTAGCGAGCTTACAATCGCAGGGGTGGTTTCGCCCCAATTTGACGAATCGCAAACGATAGCGGCGGAACTCCTCAAATTTTTGCATTCCTTTAGCAGGGACCCTAGGTTTGGGCTACCGCTTTCCTCTTCGCCTTCAATCAAGAATTTTAGCGTAGGGCAATTTTCGCCGAGTATTTTTTTGGCAATCAGAGCCGCCGCCAAATGGACTATTACACCGGCTTTATCGTCTGAGGAGCCTCTGCCGTATAGCCGGCCGTTGCGAATTTGCGGTTCAAAGGCAGGCGATACCCAAAGGTTGTCCCGCATCGGAGGCTGTACATCATAGTGGGCGTAGAGCAGCACGGAGGGCAAGTTTGAATTTCCCTTTAATTCCGCATAAATAGCCGGGCTGCTTTGCTCACCCAAAAACCGTATCTCGCCTAAGTCGTTTTTTTTGAATAGTTCAAAAATGGCATCAGCACATTCTATCACATTGCTCCGTTCAAAACCCTCAAAACTTACGGAGGGAATTTTTATCAAATTCTTTAGGGTTTCTATGTAACAACCCATTTCCTCATTCAGGATGCCTTCAATTCGTTTGCGCATATGGAAAAATTAGAAAAAATTTTCTAGTTTAGCCTTGTGCGTTTTATTCTTATTTTAATTATTTTTATTTCCGTCTCTTTTGCAGACGGTGGCACAGTTGTCCGCTTTACCAGAGACGAGTTTGTTGAAACCGCTGTGAAAAACGAGCCGAGATTTAAAGAAACCAGAATGGCCCTTTTGACCAAAGAAGAGAGAATTGAACAGATTAAAGCCGGGGCTTTGCTTCCGAAGTTTGAGCTTTCAATGTTAACGGGAGTTGTTCCGGGCTTAAAAGAAAATACGGACTATTACGGCAACACCGTAGAATCTTGGGATTTTACCAAGATGGGTCCTTATTTTGGAATGAACATACAAGTGGCGCAACCTTTGAATTTCGGGCAGTTGCAAATGGGACTAAAGGCGGCGAAGGCAGATTTGCAGCAAAAGAAAATGGAAATTGAGGGAAAAGAATTTCACCTGAAAACGGAATTTTTAAGTTATTACTACGGCTACTTGCTGGCTATGGAAATGGATAAGCTGGCGCAAGACGGCAACAAGCAAATGCGCAAAGCCGCAGACAAGCTGGAAGAAGCTCTTGATGATGAAGAGGAAGGCGTGTCGCAAATGGATTTATTGGAACTTAAAGCCGGCTTCTTTGAGATAGACAAAGCGGTTTTTGATGCGCAGACGGGTTTGAAAAAGGCGCAGCTTGCCGCAAAATTTGTTCTTGGATTGCCGGATTCCCTTGTATTTGAACCGGCAGATAGCGTACTCGCAGCCGTAAACGATTTTGTACCCAGCTTGGACTCCTTGAAAAAATGGGCTATCGTGCAACATCCCGATATTCGCCGCTTGGCGGCCGGTTTAGAAGCTACAGGTATGCAAATGGAACTGGCATCTGCAAAGCTGGCTCCGGAATTTTTTATACTGGGGGAATTTGAGTATGCGAAATCATGGGCCGGAGATCGCACGAGTCTTTCAAAAAATGCTTTTGCGCAAGACCCTGTGAACACACTTTCCGGTGCATTTGGAATAGGTATCAGATACAAGCTCAATTTTTGGAACCAGTGGGAAGGTTACAAGATAGCACGTATAGAGCATCGTATTTTACGGCAAACAGAGAGTTATGCAAGCAGAGGAATTGAAATGCAGGTAGAGGAAAAATACGTAGATTTTTTAACTGCAAAAAACAAATTGGAAAGCGCGAGGAATGCCCTGCGAGCAACGGAAGGAATGCTAAAAGGAGCGGCACTTCAATATGATATAAATCCGGACAAAACATCAGGGCTTTTGGCAAGTGCGTATAGGAAGAATCTTCTTATGAAAAAAGATTACTATTTTGCCGTATATGAATATAACATGGCTGTTGCTAGGCTTTTTGCGCAAGCTGGGTATTAGCCTGTTATTTTTTTTGGCTTATTCATACGCCGATGTTCCGTTGCCGGGGCAGAGTGTGGCACAGAACAAGGGATTAACTGCGGGAATGGGGCTTGGCACTTTAAAAAGCACGGGTTGCAGAACTTTATGGACATGGACGGGTCATGGAAATTATTCCTATAATTCTTATTTATCCGGCGGAGCGAGCATCAAGTTTTTAGGTGGAAATCTGGATTCCGCAAATAATCTTGTGAACCAAAGATATTCGGCAAATGCGAGAGTTACGTATAGCCGGCCTAGTTACGCTTTATTCATAGGGCCTGTAGCATCGCTTGAAAATACCGATTTGAGCGTATTGAGAAAGGAATTCTCCAACATAGGGGAGTATGATAACGAAGGTACAGATACGCAGTGCAGTGAATTGTATGCGAAAATAGGCCATAGCATTGGCTACCAAAGCGGGTTGGGTTTTTTAGCAACGCCCAATTGGGGGTTTAACTTCGGACATAATTTGGACTGGACTATCAAAAGAATTCTTATAGTTTCTTTCAGCGGAGCAATAGCTTTTAATCTGCGTGAACAATTTGATACATTCGTGGAAAATACGAAAAATCTTTGGCTGTCTCTTGAATATTCAACCTCTTTGTATAAAAAGAGCACCAATGTTCACAATATAATTTTAGGATTAACCGTGGGGTTTTAGGCGTTGCGGACCCAGGGGTACCCTACAGGCTGCTTATTCCCTTAGGCGGATATTTAAATGAAAATTTAATACCTGATCTATTGTGAATTATAGACATATCACCTTTGCTGATTACATTCATCCCAATAATAATATCAAAATGATGAACAGGCTTGCAGGACATAGCTCTAACGTCTCTAAATAAAATATTATTTGGTAACATCAAAGATAACATATGAGTATTTACAATGGATATTCCATTGGCATGTTTCATTTGAACTTCTGCTATATTAGGAAGTTTAAGTTTTTTGACAGCGGTTTCCGATATAACACAACAATTTGCGCCTGTATCCCAAAGTGCTTTTAAATTCATTCCTGCACCGGTTTTTTGGTTAAAAGCAGAAATATTTACGATTATTTCGCCAATCTCAGTATCGTAATTAATGGCAAATGAATTTTTAGACATTATTTTTAATCGCAATAGAACAAGGGATATTTATGCTATACGCTGATTCACCCGGCAGGCACTTATAAATAGAATAATTCCCATCGCCGAATTTTCGCTCACCTATATCAACAGCCTCGCCAAGCGAATCAAATGCTGCGATTATTTTTCTGCCGGAAAGCAATAATTCTTTACCGAAAAACCGTTTACAAAGCTCCTTTTGGTGCTTAATAAAATAGTTCAATGCAATTTTCTGTTTTGATGTTTTTCTTTCCATATAAATAATTTAGTAAATCCCAATCATTATTTTCTACATTTACACATATAATGACGTATAAAATGAGACTGCAAATGAGCAAAATCAAAATCATTGTAGCAATGCTTCTTGCTTTCTACGCTTTTGCGATGGCGCAGAATCCTAAGGTGGCTGTGGGTGCTTTGGGTGAGGAACCGGCCAAATCCGGGGCTTTGAAGGGTCTCAGTTCCCAGCTTACGAAAGCCATCGTCAAGAGTGGCGAATATACGGCCGTTGACCGCTCGGAAATCATATTGACACAATTGGGCAAGGAGTTCAAGTATCAGATGGGTGGTGCAGTTGAAGAGAGCCGCATAAAGCAACTTGGAAAACAGTTTGAGGTTGACTATTTGTGTATAGTTGAAAGTTCCAAGTTGCTGGGCGGATATATGCTTGAGGCGAAGCTTGTTGATGTGGAAACAGCGGAGATAGTGAGCATGGGTAGCGATACTAGCAGTTTGGGGAATCTAGGAGAGTTTATGAGAGTGTCCGAGAGACTTTCTAAGGAACTTTTGGGTGGCTCTGGCAGTTCTTCTTCAAAGCAAAATGGTGACAGTATTTTCATTGACCCTCGCGGCGGTAAAAAGTACAAAACCGTCAAAATAGGTAATCAGACTTGGATGGCGGAGAATTTGGACTACGCAGCGAGCGGTAGCAGATGTTATGATAACAAGCCGGCTAACTGCGAAAAGTACGGAAGATTGTATAATTGGGAAACAGCTAAAAAAGTTTGTCCTTCCGGCTGGCATTTGCCGAGCAATGGCGAGTGGGAAGTGCTGGCCGAAGCTGTTGGCGGTGGAGAGGTGGCAGGTAAAAAGTTGAAAGCCAAGAGCGGCTGGAATGAAAACGGCAATGGCACAGACGATTACGGCTTTTCAGCTCTGCCGGGCGGCTACGGCCGCTCGGGTGGCTATGGCCGCTCGGATGGCAGTTTCTACACTGTCGGCAAGGACGGCTACTGGTGGAGTGGCACGGAGTACAATAGCGACTACGCTTGGCGCTGGTTCATGTACTACGGCCTCAGCTATGTGGGCAGGGGTAGCGACATTAAGTCCGGCTTGTTTTCAGTTCGTTGCGTCCAAGATTGAGCAGTTGAAATCCAAATAATTATGCTGGGGGGGTGGATTGGAATTTTTTTTTGAAATCTGTCAACATATGTTTGCACGCCGGGCACAGGAAGTGCCATTAGGCGAATGTCCGAAGGACAGCCCCGAAGGGGTGAGGCACAGGAAGTGCCGAATAAAATGACAGTTATTATTTTTTTTTGTCCATTTTGTCTGAACATTTGTTATATTTACAACAGAAATTGCATAACAGGAGTTTTTATGAAGAAAGCAAGAAAAAAGGAAAAGTATGTGCCTCCCACTGATGGAAGCATGAAATTGTCAAAGTATGCTTTGTGGCGTTTAAAATACCCCAATGGCGAACCTTTGATTATTCACGATATGCGTGCAGTAATGAGGTAGTATGCGTTATCTAATAGATACGAATATATTGTTATTTGCTATTAAAGAAGAGGACCGTCTTTCTAAAGAAGTTTCCGGGTTGCTTTTGGACCCATCAAATACAATAAATATCAGTTCCAGAAGCATAGAGGAAATTATCCTTCTGCTTAGAATTGGCAAAATAGAATTTTCTCGGTGGAAAGAAACAAAAGATATTTTTTCTCACATATTAACTGGTTTAGGGAGTAGGGAATGGGGAGTAGGGAGTAGAAAAACGCTTAAATTCATGTTTTTTCCACTCCCCACTCCCTACTAGCCACTCCCCTTACGAGTAAATCAGCGTTTACTATAGAAATATTTTATTAGATTTATGCTTACCGGGTAGGATCCACAATGCTGAAACTTATGATGACAGGTCTTGATTATAAATGCTCAAACCTGAGTGTCCGGGAAAAATTCGCAGTGACAAAAGAGATTACCGAAAAAATACTCGCCGGTTTTAAGGATAAAGGCACCGGGGGCTGCGTGATTATATCCACGTGCAACCGAATGGAGCTTTACGCCTCAATACCGAATGACTGCACTCCCCCACTGTCCAAAACATTGTGTGCCGCCATTGGCAGGGATTTTTCCGAATATGAACCTTACTTTACGGAAAGAGAAGGCGAACAAGTTATGGAACATCTATGCCGTGTCGCATCCGGACTGGACTCGCAGATTATGGGCGATGACCAAATAATCACGCAGATCCGCGAGGCGCTGGAATTTTCCCGCAGCCGGAACTGCACGGACAGCTATATAGAAACCATGTTCAACATGTCGATTCATGCGGCAAAAGCTATAAAAACGAAAGTCCTCGCTAATTCACTGGGAACAAGTTCCGTGCCGGGAAAAACTGTGGAGAAAATAAAAACAATGTGCAACTTGGCAGGCCAAAATGCGCTTGTTATCGGCAACGGAAGAATCGGCAGGATGCTTTCGGAATTGCTGCTCCGAGAAAACATGAATGTGACGGTTACCCTGCGTTCTCATAAAAAAGGTGTCGTTCAAATTCCTGAGCAAGCGAACGTCATAAATTACGACGAGCGATACAAGGCGATAGAAAAGGCCGATATAGCGGTCAGTGCCACAGCAAGCCCGCACTTAACTCTTTCCAAAAACGAAATGAGCAAGTTAAAACGAGTGCCGAAAATCATTGTGGATTTGGCTGTTCCCAGAGATGTGGAACCTTCCGTAAAAAGCCTACCCGGTATTACACTGCTGACCATAGACGATATATCCGGCGGGGAGCGGCATCTTCCGCCCGAAAGCGTTTCAATGACGGAGAGCATCATAGCCGAACACATTGCGAAGTATAAGCAGTGGCTTTTGTTTAAGAATAAAACAAGCACATTTTTCCCGCTGTTTATTGATATGAGCGGCAAAAAAGTACTGGTGGTTGGCGGTGGAAATATTGCAGAGCGGCGAGTAAAGGTTCTCACCTCTTTCGGTGCGGATATCACCGTTATATCGCCCGAGGCCACGGAATACATTGAACACGCATCGCTCCGTCTGTTAAAACGAAAGTACAAAGAGGGCGATATAGCCGCCATTATGCCGTTCCTAGTTATTGCGGCAACGGACGAGCGGCAGGTAAATCGCAGCATAATGACGGAAGCCAAAAATCTGAACATCCATGTGTCTGTTGCAGACTGCCGCGAGGAATGCACATTCTATTTTCCTGCAATTGCGGAAAACGGGAATTATATCGCAGGGCTTGTATCAACAGACGGCAATCACTCAGGCGTTAAACAGACTGCGAAAAAAATAAGGGAGGCGCTCAACCCATGAACAGAATAATACGGGTGGGAAGCCGCGACAGTACTCTAGCGGTCATACAGGCACGGCTCGTTATAGATGCTGTCAAAAAAACGAATCCAAATATGGATTTTGAGATTGTAACCATTAAAACAACCGGGGATAAAATATTAGACAAGAGTTTGGATTCGGTTGGCGGGAAGGGGTTGTTTATCAAAGAACTTGAGCAGGCACTCGCAGACGGCAGCATTGACATAGCCGTTCACAGCTACAAGGATATGCCCTTTGAAGAAACGGAGGGTTTGCCTGTAGTGGCGTTATCCGAGAGGGAAGCACCTTTTGACGTTCTGGTATTGCCGAAAGGAATTACAACTCTTGAAAACTCAAAACCCGTTGGTTCTTCAAGCCTTAGAAGGACAATCCAGTTTGCAAAGTTGTATGAGAGTTTTGAAATAAAGGCGATACGCGGAAATGTGCCTACTCGTTTGTCAAAATTGGATAACGGCGAATATTCTGCGTTGATACTAGCTCAGGCGGGCCTCAACCGCCTCTCCCTGCAAAACAGAATTTCCTGCATTTTCACAATTGACGAAATGATACCCTCTGCTTCTCAGGGAATTCTCGCAGTTCAGGGCAGGCAGGGCGAAAATTATTCATTCCTTGACAGTTTTCACAATCATGTGTCGGAAACCGTATCCAAAGCGGAAAGGCGGTTCTTAAAAACATTGGGCGGCAACTGTTCAACTCCCGTTGCGGTCTATGGGCAAATACAAAACAACGAGCTTTTGCTCACCGGAATGTATGTTGATGCGGACGGCAATACAAAAACGGGAAAAATCAGCGGCAGCATTGACAAGAGCGAACAACTTGGCGAACAACTTGCCGTGCGTTTGAAGGACTAAGCGGTAAAGCTCTAAAAAACATCACGAACTGCCGCTGCTATCCTCAAATGCAAACCCGCCAACTCCGCTTCCGGTAATAAAGGCTTTAGCTCTTGCATTTTTTGCTCGCACAATTCATTTGCCGCCGAAAGCAATTTTTCTCTCAAGGTTTTAATATTTCTTGCCGGTTTTACCTTTGGATAAACACGAACATTCGAAAGCCGTTTTTGTAAAATTTTCAAATTCGGCTCTACTCTTAAAATCGCCTTGTATTGATAAATGTCAAATAAATCTCTTAATAATTCCCGCTCATTCCAAGCCGCAATTTTATGTGCAAATGCAACGGATAAGTCCAGTATCCTAACAATTCTCGTCGGCATTCCGTAAAGAGAAGCAAGCGGTGAAGAAGACATCGTAAGAGATTGGCACTTGTTCTCAACATTTATTTCAATTTGACAGTTTTGCGAAAGATAATGTATATTAACATTCATAACTTTTGAATTTAGCGTTATGTTAAAAACAAGTCCATCCACCTTTGACAATTTTTGTTCAATCAAGGGTTTAATCTCTTTTTTCGAGGTAAAAGGAACAAACACATAATCAATATCATTTGTATAACGAGGGCTGTTAAGCAAACGCAAGGCCATACCACCGCGAATAATAGCGTGATTTCCAAATTCCGTTGCAAAAAAATTGACAACCCATGCCAAAAGCTCTTCCGTGCTATTAAAATTCCCCATTCACACACCTGCTTGCAAAAGTTTTAAATTTTGAATTATTATAAGATGCCAAATATGCAAAAAATTTTTTCTTATTCAACAAATTGTAATTTATGTCACTGAAGATATTGAAATAAAAATTTTTTCCATGTGAATAAAAATAGAGGGTATCTAACACGGCTTTTTCCGGTTCGGCTATTAAAACACCTTTTTTATTCGGAAAAAAACCAAAATAAAGCTCTTTTGCCAAGCTGTAATATGATATGTTCGGCAATCCTTTGTAATAAGCCGCTTTTGATTGCGCAATGCAAAAAATCTGAAAAGGGCTTTCCGTGCCTATTAATCGATGCATGGCCAGTGCAGAACCTAAGGATATATATGAATTTTGCCTGACTTTGGCAGAAAGCACCGCATAATCGAAATTCGCAAGGGTATAAATTTCCCTGCAATATCTTTTCAAAGTTCCGGATTTTATAAACCTGTTTACAATATTGTGCAAAGAAACCCTGTTACTTTCACCGAATACAGACGAAAGTTCCATCAGCGAAAACACGCCACCCACGCTTTCGCTGAGTCTCAGCAAATTTTCCTGATATTCCAGCCAATTTTTCATATCGCTAGATAATATAGAAAAATATATATTATTTGTCAATATGAATTCCCCACTCCCTATTCCCCACTTCCTAAACCTTACTATATTAATCCCCAAATGAAAGTCACTCTGGTCGGTGCCGGTCCCGGCGGCAAAGGGTTATTAACTCTCAAGGCTTTTGAGGTGTTGCAAACCGCCGATGTCGTGTTGTACGACCGTTTTGTAAGTGAAGATATTCTTGCCGTTATTCCGGATTCTGCCGAAAAGATAGATGTTGGAAAACATGCGGGCAATCATCCGGTGCCGCAGGATGAGATTAACGAACTTCTGCTGGAAAAAGCTCGGCAAGGAAAAAATGTGGTCCGGTTAAAAGGCGGCGACCCCTTTGTTTTCGCCCGTGGCGGAGAAGAACTGGAATTTTTAGCTGAGAACAATATTCCTTTTGAAGTAGTGCCCGGCGTTAGTTCCGCCATAGCCGCCGCCGTGTATGCGGGAATTCCCCTAACCCACAGGGACTATGCTTCTTCCTTCCATATAATAACCGCCCATGCTAAAAATAACGAAAAGCCTGATATTGATTTTAACGCTCTTGTGAAATTAAACGGCACACTGGTATTTTTGATGGGAGTTGCGGCAATCGGCGATATTTGCGAAGGCTGCATCTCTGCCGGCATGGATAAGGATATGCCCGCCGCCATTGTGGAAAACGCCACCGTAAATTCACAGCGCAAGTTTTTAGGGACTGTTGCGACCTTGCCCAAAATAGCCCGCGCAAACAATGTAAAATCGCCTGCCGTTATTATCATCGGCAAGGTATGCCGATTTTCCGCCCGCTATGACTGGTTCAGCCGAAAGCCTTTGCGCAACAAACGCATCCTTGTAGTGCGGGTCAAAGGAGCGTCCAAACTATCGGACAGCCTTAGAGAACTTGGCTGCGATGTTATTGAAATGCCGTGTTTAAGAATTGCACCGCTTACCGGCTCCGGTTGTATGCTGGGGAAAAAATTGGAGAATATAAAAGACTACTCATGGCTTGTTTTTACAAGCGGTGCCGGCGTAAACATTTTTTTTGATTATCTCATAGAAAACGAAATTGATATAAGGGAATTAAGCCATCTTAAAATAGCGTGTGTAGGAGTTGAAACAAAGAAGGAAGTGAACAAGCACGGGATTAAAGCGGATTACGTTCCCGCAGAATACAACGGAGCGGCTTTAGCGTACGGTTTAACAGGGCTTGTAAAAAACGGCGAGAAGCTGTTTATCGCAAGGGCAAAAGATGCGGATAAAGATTTAACGCATATACTGGCAAACGCAGGAGTGGTCTTTGACGATGTTCCTATTTACGAAAAAATCAGAGACATGAAAAAAACAGACACGCTTGTGAGCGCAATCGCCCGAAATGATTTTGATTTTGTCGCATTCACAAGTTCATCTGCCGTGGAATGTTTTGCCGAAATCGCCACGCAATTCGGCAAAATAAAAGCCGTATGCATAGGCGAAAAAACGGCATCAGCGGCAAGGTCATACGGCATGGAAGTTTATGCCTCAAAAGAGGCAACGATAATGAGCATGGTTGAAAAGCTATGTCTTTAACGGCAGAACTTCTATAAGGCAGCAATAATTTGCCACTGGCAGTTTTTTTCCTTCCTTTCCGAAACCGGCAACCGATTTTAAAACTCTTCTGACTCTTGCAGAGAAATTGCCTTCGCCTTTTTGGATCAAGTTTCCTGTTATTGCCTTTCCACCCTTATTTACATAGTCAGAGGGCCGTTTTTTCTCAGAAACAACAACTACAAAACGCGAAACATCTCTGTTTTCCAGTTTCAGAAGTTTTTTCATATCATTGTGAATATGAGTTCTGCCTGCCGAATATCTTTTAAACTCAATGGCTGCAACTTGCAAATCACCTTGTTTAATTTGCACATCCATTCGTTTCTTTTCCAGCTCATCAAATTGCTTTTCGCAATATATATTGAATTTCTTGTCCAATTTTGCTCTCAGCAAATTCACGAATTCAACAACTAAGGCACCTTCATTAAGCGGATACCAGCCATAGAGAATTTGTCTATAACTTATCCAAAAGGCCAACCCTTGCAAAGCTGCTTTAATACCGGATTCTATCTCTCTCTCTTTAGCCATAATATACCTCCATTGTGGCTTTTCCCGTTTTTGTTCAATCCGCCAAACCTTGGGAAAGCAGGCTTGGTTTGTTTGCGCCACCATGGCACAAATTCTTTGTATTCGCCGCTAGTCTTTCAAGCAACGAATTGAGAGCGAGCTTCTCTTAACTTGGTTGGTACAAAGTACTTCCTCGCTGACGTTCATGTATCGGCAATAAGCGTAGCCGCCGTGGTACTCATACTCACTGGCACTCCACCAGTAGCCGAAGGTACCGAATGCGAAATATTCAGTACCTCCAATATACAAATGTCCACCACCCGGCAGAGCTGAAAAACCATAATTATCTGTGCCGTTGCCGTCGTGGTTCCAGCCTATTGTTGACTTCAATTTAGTTCCCGCTGTACTGCTACCGCCAACCGCATTCTCCAGTGCTGTCCACTCCGCTTCGCTTGGAATATGCCAGCCATCTGGGCAAATACCTTGATGAGGTGACTGTATTTGGTTTGAGCAATAATCGGAATTGCAGTTTGACGAAAAACCCATAGCCGTTGACCAATCATACAAACGACCGTAAGCCTCGCAGCTGGATTCTAGGTTACCGCAGCATACACTGCCGGGCACATTGTAATTCAAATTCTTAGCAAACCAAGTTTGATTACCTATAACAATCGTTTGATAAATTTCTTCACCGTAAGTTACGGGACTGCCATAAACTATGTTGGGAGATGAACTAGAGCTTGGAGTAACACTTGACGAACTGGAACTTGGAGTCTCCGAACTGGAACTTGGATCCTCCGAACTGGAGCTTGGATCCTCTGAACTGGAGCTTGGGGCCTCCGAACTGGAGCTTGAAACCTCCGAACTGGAGCTTGGATCCTCTGAACTGGAGCTTGGATCCTCTGAACTGGAGCTTGAAACCTCCGAACTGGAGCTTGGATCCTCCGAACTAGAACTTGGATCCTCCGAACTAGAACTTGAAACCTCCGAACTGGAGCTTGGATCCTCCGAACTGGAACTTGGCTCCTCCGAACTGGAGCTTGAAATCTCCGAACTAGAACTTGGCACTTCCGATGAACTGGATATTTCAACGAGTCTGGGCTTGTAATTAATCCCGTCCGGGTCATAAGGGTTGTCGCGCTCAACCTGAGTGCAACCAAAAAGCAAAAATGCTATGAACAACGCTCTAAACACAAAATTTAAAACCATATATGCACTCCTATTCCTGCTGCCAAAAACGCACCGCCCAAAGCCAAAGAAACATTCCTTGCCGCTTTGGCATCCTCCACTTTCTCCCAGCCATTGCCAAAATCCGAACGCAAATCTCTGTATTCTTCGTGCTTGTCCTTCACTTCATTATTCTTGTATATGCCATAACCCACAAACGCAGCCCCCGCTATGTCCAGCGCAAGAGCCAGCCAAAAAGATTTATTTGAGAGCAGGTATTCTCCAACCTGCGGGTCAATTCTCTCCGGCAGCAAGTCGCTTACGTCGTCGGGAATGAGAGGCAGAACGGTTACACCCGGCAATTTGCCGAGCATATCGGGTGCTTTCTTGTTTATAGCGGCCAGCAAGCCATATACATCTCTTGAAGATTCATCCGTGAACGAGCCTATCAAATTGCCGCTACCCACATCGTAAAGCTCCACCTTGATGGTCAAATTATTGCCGAAACGCCCTATTCGGCCTTGGCCTATGTAATCTGCGCTTATTTCCCTGCCCAGTTTGGCCAAGCACCCTTCCGATTCCTTGCATTTTCTCACCATGTCCTCTTGCGAGCCTAGAAAAGCGACTATGCTCTGCTGGGTCATCACGGCGTAACTTTTTTCCGGCAGTGTTTTAACGGCAATCTCGCGAAGCCTGTCCGTAAGATGGTTCAATTCCGAATGCCCAACCGGCCACCCTTCGCCGTCGTCAACCGTGTTTA
>LIUH01000076.1:0-1823 GCA_001462225.1 Fibrobacteria bacterium GUT31
TATTGTCTTTTTTGCGAGGTCAACGCCTTCCGGCAGATTAAGAAGATAATCAAATTTCGCTTCACGCGGCAAATAATAGCCGCACTTTTCCACCGCTATTTCATTTACAGGACGCTCGGCTCTCGTTCCTTTTTTCTTTTCAAACTCGGCTAATATATCCGCTTCAAACTTAGCATATTTACTTTCGGCAAAACGCAAAAAAATAAGCCCCAATATCGGCGTAGCATATTCAGTAGATTTTAGACCGGAATTTGCACGAAGCTGGTCTGCGCCTTCCCACAATCTGTCTTTAAGCTCTTTAATTTGTTTGTTGGTCATTTTACCCTATTTGCTAAAGGGGAATCTCCGCAACAACCTCTATTTCCACCAACGCCCCCTTAGGCAATGCAGAAACTCCTATGCAAGAACGTGCCGGCTTGCCGGTGAAGTATTTTTCATAGACCTTGTTGAATTCGGCAAAATCGTTCATATTCTGTAAAAAGCAAGTTGTTTTTATTACATGTTCAAAGCCACTGCCGCCTGCTTTCAGTACTTCCGATATATTGCGAATAACCTGTTCGGTTTGCTCCGTAATATTTCCGCCCAGCATTTCTCCGCTTTCGGGAACAAGCGGGATTTGCCCGGATAAAAACAATAACCCGTTTGAGGTTATAGCTTGCGAATACGGCCCTATTGCCTTTGGCGCTTTTTCTGTGTTGATTTTTTTGAGCATGGGTGGGAAGGTAGAAAAATTCTAATTATCCACCCACATTTCGCATTGTCCGATAACGGTAGCAACCGCTTCTTCCATTCCTTCAGGTGGGTATTTGTGATCCTTCAATAACTTTTTCACCATACGTCGCATACCGGCACGGGCGGATTCTTTTTTCTGCCAGTCAATGGTACGGTTATTGCGGAGCATATCGGTGAGTTCTCTGGTCATCGCTACAAGTTCCTCGTTTTGATAAAAATCCTTAACAGCTTGTGGGTTGGTCAGTGCGTCATAGAACGCCAACTCCTCATCGGTAAGGCCGAGTGCATCACCCTCTGCGTGGGCGTTTGCCATGTCCTTTGCCATTTTTATCAATTCTGCGATGACTTCTTCGTTGGAGATCATTCCATTTATGTACGCTTTCATAGCACGGGAGAGCATTTCCGAGAATTTTTCGCTTTTGACAAGGTTCGTGCGACGGTAGAGTGATACCTGCTCGGCAAGTAATTTTTTTAGAATTTCAACGGCTATATTACGTTCCTTCATCTTGGAAATTTCTTCAAGAAATTTTGTATCGAAAAGAGAAAAACCCGTATCCACGCTGGAAAATAAATCGATAACACCTTCGCTTTTAATGCTTGCTTTTAATAGTTCATTGATACGAGCATTTATATCTTTCAGTGATAACGGCTTGCCTTCGCCTGTAAAACGGGTTAGAAGTGTCCGAACTGCTTCGAAATAAGCTGCTTCAAACCGCTGTTCGGCATTGAGCAGTGAACGGCAAAGTGATAATGCCTGACGGAGCAGCATGGCTTCTTTGATGAATAGTTCTTTCTTATTTTGCTTCACTGGTTCACCATAACTTACCGATGGCTCGGCAGCCATTAATCCTCGCCAGCCGTAGTCCTTATGAACTGCGGCGAATTTTGTCTTTTCTATTCTCAACATGAAGTTTACGCCATCCGTGATGGTTCTGGCACGATCGAGATCGCTCTTTGCAGTTAAAAACAACGAATAATCGAAGCCGTGAAATAGACTGCGGCAAACTTCCAATTTTTCGATAAACTTCGGCAATGCGGTTTTGGCAATGTCTGTATCGCCGTAATTATTTTTATCGCGATTGGTGTAGTCG
>LIUH01000076.1:1981-2611 GCA_001462225.1 Fibrobacteria bacterium GUT31
ATCGACTATCAATCCGCCTTCTTTATCCTTGTACACCCGATTAACGCGGGCAATCGCCTGTATAAGATTATGTCCTTCCATCGGTTTGTAAACATACATCGTGGCAAGAGAGGGTACATCAAATCCGGTTAGCCACATATCGACAACAATGGCAATTTTCAGCGGATCATCATTGTCCTTGAATTTTTTCGCCATTTCTTCTTTATGGTTTCTGTTGCCAATGATTTCCCGCCAATCTTCTGGGTCGTTATTGACGGAAGTCATAACTACGCCGAGTTTTTCTGACCATTCCGGACGCATTTGCAACAGCTTGCGGTAAATACTCATCGCAATTGAACGGCTATAAGCAACGATCATCGCTTTACCTGTAAGTTCGTACTGGCGATTTTCCTCGTAATGTTTTACAATGTCATCACACAGGGCAGTAATTGTCTGTTCCGCACCAAGTATAGATTCCATTTTACTAAGTTCTTTTTTGCTTTTTTCGATAGCGTAGAGTTCGGCGTTTTGTGCCATGATGTCGTACTCGGCATCAATGAGTCTCAAAATATCATCGTCTAATTTCAAATGGATAACGCGGCTTTCATAATAGACCGGGCGTGTCGCACCATCCTCCACGGATTGAGTCAT
>LIUH01000076.1:2798-3036 GCA_001462225.1 Fibrobacteria bacterium GUT31
TGGTAGAGCGATCTTTTGTGGAAATTGGCGTACCCGTAAAACCTATATAAGTTGCGTTTGGCAAGCTGTCGCGAATAATCCTCGCCGTACCTAGAATAATGCGGCCTGTTTTTGTGTCAACTTTTTCCTCCAGACCGTATTGTCCACGGTGGGCTTCGTCTGCGATAACGATGATGTCCCGGCGATCAGAAAGAGCCTCTGAGGATTCCTCAAATTTCTGCATCGTAGAAAAAATAAT
>LIUH01000076.1:3176-3989 GCA_001462225.1 Fibrobacteria bacterium GUT31
AGAAAAAATAATGCCGTGTGCCTGTCTTCCAGCGAGCAAATTTTTCAAGTTGATACGGCTTTCAGCTTGCTGTGGCGTTTGCCTCAAGAATTTGGCACATTTGGTGAACTGCCCAAATAATTGATCATCAAGATCATTGCGGTCGGTCAGCACAACAATGGTTGGTGAATTCAACACGTCTTGCAGTAAGTGAGCATAGAATACCATTGACAATGATTTGCCGCTGCCCTGTGTATGCCAAAATACTCCGCCCTTGCCATCTGTTTTGACTGCACGTGATGTGGATGCAACCGCTTTCTGTACGGCAAAATACTGATGATATGCACCGATGATTTTCACATCGCCTGAAAAGCAAATAAAATTTTTGATTATATCAAGCAGTCGTGCCTTGTCAAATATTCCTTCAATGAAGGTTTCAAACTGTGCGTATTGAGTATTTTCATAACTACCATCCTTTGTTTTCCATTCCATAAAACGCTCTTCGTCTGCCGTGATAGTTCCGGCTTTTGAAACGGCAAGGTCGCTCATCACAAGGAAAGCGTTGTAAATAAACAAAGACGGAATTTCTTTTATATAATTGCGGAGTTGGTTATAAGCCTCGCTTGCATTGGTTTCCTCACGAGAGGGAGACTTCAATTCGAATACTACTACGGGCAATCCATTTATAAATATGATAACATCGGGACGTTTTTCGCTGTTTTCTTTTATTGTCCACTGATTGGCGATTGTGAATGAGTTTTGTTCTACGTTTTTGTAATTCACAAGATGTACTAAAGCCGACTGTTGTTCGCCTTTGTCAAAATAGTTCACCGA
>LIUH01000076.1:4131-5933 GCA_001462225.1 Fibrobacteria bacterium GUT31
CACCGATACGCCGTTTTGGAGGTATTCCATAAACTGTGCATTCTTCTGTTCTACCTTACCGCCTTCAAAATTACGCAATTTATAAACGGTCTCTGAAATCGCAGCTTCTGGTAATTTCGGATTGATACGTCGTAAGGCAGGTAGGAGTTCACTCATATAAAGCGGATCGGAATAGTCCCGCTCCACATTCGGGGCGTAGGTATGCGTATAGCCCAATGTGTCACGGAATAGTTCTATTACGGCGTTTTCGTAGTTGGATTCGGTGTAGGTCATGTTAGTTCACGACCTCCCAGTAACCGCCATAGTCAGGACCAATGCGGCGGATGCGACCGGCAGATTTGAGTTTTTCAATTTGCCATCTAACCGTTTGATTTGATAGCGACAATTCTTTTGCAAGCACCGAAATACTTGCCGATGGGTTATTGTTAAGTACTGTTAATATTGCCTCCGCATTCTCTTGCGGCTGTCTTGCGGTTGTCTTGCGGTTGTCTTGCGGTCGTCTTGTTGTTTTCTTGCAGTTTTCTTGTTGTTTTCTTGCTGCCCGACCTTTTCTATTGCATTGGCAAACGGAATAACAAAACGGATGATAGAACTCGAAAAGTTAAAAATTCCGCGCCCATACTTTTCAACAACAGATGGGATGCCGGAGCCAAGACGTTCTACATATTCAAGGTCTTTGAAAATCCGCATAATCTCCGGATTGCGTGGACGGGAAACACCGCCAAAAAATTCTTCCTGCGTCATACCTGCAACAAGACCGCCGTAAGACGTTATCTCAAAACGATTGGAAAAAATTTCAAAAATGGGAGTGTCGCCGTTGGTGTAATCGTTATGAGCAAAGGCATTGATGATGAGTTCACGCAAGGAAGCAACATCAACTAAACGCTGTTCCTCCCTAGTTTTCATTCCGCGCTTGCGTGCTTGTGTCGTGTTCTCAATATCAAATTTATCCAAGACTTTTTGCATCGCCTTTACCAGCGAACTATCGCCGTATTCCTCGTTTTCACGCAGGCGCATTTTATCAGTACCCCACCATTTTGCCACACGAATAGAAACACGGTTTGTATCGGCAAAGAGATAGGCAAGTTGGTTGAATTTTCCATCAGGCGTTGTCAAGTCAAGTGTTTTGGCAAAGTGCTGATTCAGGACGATTCCCTTACCCTCGTAGAAGATTTTCAATTGGCTGAATGTAAGATCTTGGTGGCGAGAAACGACACTAACCAAGGTGACGGTTTGGCGGCTGTTCATCAATTGCTCAATATGTTCCTCCGTCATGGGTTGAGCGGCGCTGCCGATACGCAAAAAACAACCCTTTTCGGAACGCCCGTATTTTCGTATGTAATAAGGAACTGCCGGACCACCGGCAAGATTAAGGACAACAACTTGCTTCCCGTCTTTCTCCTCAACAAACAAATCGAACAAGCCAAGCGTACCCGGACGGATATTGTTCACAATGCGGTCTTTGATTTGAAGTTGAATAACATCAGTATCGCTCAACCCAGCAATACTGCCGTCATCGCAAACCCCAAAATGGATCTGCCCGCCTTCAGCATTAAGAAACGCAACAACCTCCTTTTCAAGGTCGCCCGTAAGGTCACGCTTGTATTCAGTGCGGTGGGATTCGGTGTAGGGCATAGAAATTACCTTTTTTCCTATTTTACACGCCAATCAATTCGGAATCCGCTTTATTCATAAATTCATTCCAGAACATTTTATAAATATAGAAAAATTGCAAAAAAAGACTCAAATCGCCGTGTTGTTGGCAATTTTGTCATCCAACGCCCGTTAAATTCAATAAAACC
>LIUH01000076.1:6044-7106 GCA_001462225.1 Fibrobacteria bacterium GUT31
AATAAAACCATCCAATCTTTTTGCTCAATCTTCCATTGTCATTGGTATCTTATTTTCGGCTTGAATTTCTGCTTCTACTTTAAATCCAACTGCAATAATGGCTTGCAGGGCAAAAAATTTCACTTTATAGGTTTTGCCGTCATTAGCAGTATGTGCAAAAATTGCACATACTGAACTTTCTCTTCTCTTGATTTAGATTTCATACCCGATCGCCCCTAGTCTTTTGCGGATTTTCTTTTTCACGGAAAGTAATATACAAAAATTTGCAAGTCTAAATCCAAATTCATTTCCTAATTTTCTTGTTATTGGAATCGCGAATAAGTACCTCTAAAAATCATATCAATAAGCCATAAACGATTGCATGGCCCGCTCTGTGGCATCTTTGCCTTCATCTTTGGCAGTTCATGGTTCAAAGGAAAGCTCGGAGAATTACACAATTTCAAAATCCATTGCATCAAAACTACAAACATACCCAAGTATTAGGAAAGTTGCTTAGTGCTCTAGGTATTGAGAATGAAAAAATATTCTCTCTTGTGATTTTTATAGGTGATAGTAAATTTAAAACTCAAATGCCCGAAAACGTTACTTATGGTAGTGGAGCGGTATCTTACATTCGCTCAAAAACAAAGGTTGTTATGTCGTATGATCAAATTTTGCAAATTAAAAGAATTATAATGGGAAATATGCTGGAACGAAGTTTTAAAACAGATAGAGAACATACGAGGCATGTTAGAGCTATTAAAAATGAAAAACAAAAAGCCAATTTTTAGGATAAATAATTTTGCTGATGTTTAACTATTTCTTAAAGTTTCAAACTATTTAATAGCTTCATAGCTTGTGAATTTCTTTTGCTTTTTTCCAATTTTTATGTAATATTGGCTTACTAAAACTAGTTTCGCCATTTGAAGGTTCTCCAGAAAAATGACAAAATTTCTCAGGCAAATCTTTATTTTTATTGCCGGCTTCTTTCCATTTTTTATAACTTTCTGCACTAAAAGGTTTTTCAACATTAAACGGAATTTCAACTCCAGTTCTAATACAAAATCCATTTTGAGTTTTAAC
>LIUH01000077.1:0-18462 GCA_001462225.1 Fibrobacteria bacterium GUT31
CAGCCTTTGTCTTTTGTGAGTTCGGGCGGAGCTAATTTGGTTGCGAATTTTTTTCTTATGGGAATGCTTGTTCAAATATCATCGTTAAATAGGGATAAGGCAGCGTGAGAACTATTTTTTTTGCATGTGGCGGCACAGGTGGGCATGTATTCCCGGCTGTTGCTGTTGCCGAGGCTATCCGAAATTTGGATAACTCGCTTAAAATAATTTTTGCAGGCCGTGCTGCACCGTCCATGGAAGAGAGATTACTCTCTTCGCAATATGATTATCGGCATATTAAGGCGGTTCCTTTAGCGAGAAATAACATAAAACAAAATTTATTGCTGCCTTTTAGTTTGCCTTCTTCGGTATTTGGAGCAGCCAAGTTGTTGAAAAAAGAAAAACCCGAATTCATAGTTGCAACAGGCGGGTATGTCGCTTTGCCCGTTATGCTCGCGGCTGTTTTGAAGAGAGTGCCTTTTTACGCCATAGAACCGAATGCTGTTATGGGAGTTGCGAATAAAATATGCGCGAAATTCGCGAAAAAGGTTTATTCGGCCTCCAAAACTTTGGGGAATCCTGTTCGCAAAATGCCGGAAAATTTACCTCCCCCGGAAATCTTTGCAGACAGCAAAAAATTTCGCATTTTAATAACAGGAGGAAGCCAGGGTGCTCTTGGCATAAACAAAAAAATAGAGCAGATTTCGGAGCAAATTTTCAGCGAGGGGAATTTATCTGTTGTTTGGCAAGCCGGGGCAAAGCATGCAAATGCCCTTATTGAAAAATACAACACAAAAAATGTTTGCATAACCGCTTTTTTGGATAACATCTATGCGTATATGCAACATGCGGATTTGATAATTTCCCGCTCCGGCGCTTCAACCCTTGCGGAAATTTTGGCATTCGGAAAAGCCTCAATTCTTTTGCCGTATCCTCATGCAACGGCAAACCACCAAGAGTACAACGCAAGGGCTGTGGAAAAAGAGGGTGCCGCTTTTGTGGAACTGGACTCGGAAGCTAACTCCCTTTGGGAAAAAATAACGAGCTTGATGAATGATAGGAAAAAACTTGAAGATATGTGTAAAAAGGCGGGAGAACTCGGCGAATTGAATCGCAGGGCTGCTGATGATATTGCGAGGGATATATGCTTGACTTAGGCAAATTTATACCGAATAAGCGCATACGCAAAACGCATTTCATAGGAATAGGCGGTGCGGGAATGAGCGGAATAGCAGAAGTTCTGTTCCATAACGGTTTTGAGGTTAGCGGCTCCGATATGCAGGAAAGCACACAGACCGAATATTTGCAGAATTTGGGAGTGAAAATTTTTGCAGGGCATAAAGCTGAAAATGTCGAAGGAACGGAGATTGTGGTTTACTCCTCTGCCGTGCATTGGGACAACCCGGAAATGCAACATGCAAAGGAACTCGGCATTCCGATTATTCGCAGGGCAGAAATGCTCGGCGAGCTTATGCGGTTGAAATACACTTTGGCTATAGCGGGAACGCACGGAAAATCAACTACAACATCTTTGATAGGCTCAATTTTAGAAACAGCCGGCGAAGACCCAACCGTTATAGTCGGTGGAATTGTGCAAGGAAAAGGTTCCGGAGCAACCGTAGGGAAAGGTTCTTATTTAGTTGCCGAATCCGATGAATTTGACCACAGTTTTTTGCAAATGATGCCGAGTTCGGCGATAATAACCAATATAGATGCAGACCACTTGGATACCTACAAGGATTTGGATGATATAAAAAACGCTTTCGTAGAATTTGCAAACAAAATTCCTTTTTACGGGCAAGTGGTTTTGTGCTTAGATGATGTAGGCTGCCAAAGCGTTTTATCAAGGCTTGCGAAGCCGGTGATAACTTATGGCTTTAGCCCGCAGGCAATGTATAGCGTCAAAAATTGTCGCTATCTGGAAAACAGCTCAGAATTTTGCGTTTATCGCAGAGGTGAACTGCTCGGTGAATTCACAATTCGTCTTATGGGCAGGCACAATGTTCAAAATGCGGTCGGAGCGCTTGCCCTTGCAACGGAGGAATCCGTTCCTGTGGAAATTTCCAAAAAAGCTCTCGCTGCATTTGCCGGTGTTGAAAGGAGAATGGAATTTAAAGGCACGGTAAGAGGCGCATTGATTTTTGACGACTACGCCCATCACCCTACAGAGGTTGCCGCGAGCCTTTCCGCATTCAGGGAATCTTTCCCCGATAAACGTATTATAGTGGTGTTCCAACCTCATCTGTATTCCCGTACCAAAGACCAAGCTGAGGAATTCGGAACTGTTTTTGGAAACAGCGATGTTCTTTTGGTATGCGATATTTATGCTGCCCGTGAGGAACCAATAAAAGGAATTACCGGAAAACTCGTTTTTGATTTGGCTCATGCAAGGGGGCACAGAAATGCGCATTTTATAGGTGCAAAGGAAAATGCCCTAAAATTTTTGGCCGAAGAAGTTAGGGATGGAGATTTGGTTATAACAATGGGAGCGGGAAGTATAACTTCGCTTTCCGCAAAAATTCTGGAGGCAATCTAATGCTGAGGTACCACGAAAGAGAAAGAGAAAAGGCTATTGATAGCTGGATTTCAAAAAGAAAATCCGCTGCTAAAGTTCATGTGCTAAAAAACAAAAGGCGTATTATAAATTTATGCGTTTTGGCCGTGCTTTGCGTAATAGCTTTTGTATATGTTATTCCAAGCGTAAATTCGGAGCGATTAATATCTTTAGACGTAACGCCTAAAAATTTAACGAGAATTTCGCCGGAAGCCTTTAGGAAAATAATAGGCGAGGAAGATGTTTACATAAAAGATACCGCCGAAATTCGCGCTCGCTTGGAAGCCAGCAGCATGGTTTTCGGAAATGTCGAATTTTCCGTCAAATTATTTCCTTTTTATGAACTTGAGATAGACTTAATAGAAGCCAGTCCGCTTTTTGTTCTTATGCCGCAAAGTTCGGATTTCATGCCTGTGGTGTATTCGGATAGGGGAGAGGTTTATCCATATAACACAAATGTCGCAGATTTACCGGTGGTTGACGCAAAAAAAGCGTATGATATAGCATTGGCCACAAAATTTTTAATAGAGATGAGAAAAATCGATGCTCTGCTTTACTCTAGAGTTTCACAGTTAATTCCAAGCACACAGGAAAAGCAAATAACGGTGTTCTTTAATGATGTGGATTTTAAAACAAGATTTTCATCGGAGGACGATTACTGGAGAATGGCTTTTAAGCATTACAGGCAGTTGACAAGAAATATGCAGATTTTGAATATAAATTCCATAACGGTTTTGGATTTGCGTTTTAAACAGTTGGCGTACACAATTGGAAAAGAGGAGAGGCTGTAATATGAGTGCTAAAAAAGCAAAACTTAATTTGGATTTTGGACACGGCGGAATCAGCATGAATTTTGCGAAGGCTAACGACATTCAGCCGCGCAATGGAGTGGAGAGCGATTGGGACGTTGGAACGCTATGTTTCAATACCGAGGAATTTGAAGACTTTCCGGAAATTTCACATAATAAAATTGATGATGCCCGCATCAAAATAATAGCCGGATTCATCAATAAAACAATAAGCGAATGGCAAAGGGAAAACGGTTATGATTTTGACACCCTTATGGAAATAACAATTTCTGCTGCCTTTTTTGACGTGCTGTCTTTTCCTTACAGCCTTGAATTTTCCGAATTAAAGGATATTACGGAAAACGACATGAAAAAAATAATGGAGTGCAAACGCCCGGAGAGAATGTTTCAAATTCCGATTCCCGACGAAAAAATAAAATCTCTCACAAGCCCTTATTTTACGATTTTAACCGAGAAAGATACGGTATCAAGGCATCCTAACCCCATAGACAAAAAAACCAGAAATCTTGGATTTAATGCCTATTTTATAACTAAGCATCCTATGCTTTCAAGGCTTTTGGAAGTTATGAAAGAAGACGGCGACAAAATAAACGTGTCTTTGTCTTGCGAAATGGAATTCGGCGCACTCGCGAATAAAAAGGAGAAAGAGGGTAAAACCGCATTGATTCATATCACGGATTTCATGTCCGAATTTTCCGTATGGGAAAACTCGGAACTAAAATATTTGAATAAAAAAGAAACCGGGTTTAAGACGCTCAAAGAGGCCATTTGGCGGTTATGCCTTTGCTATCACAAAAATCCGAGTTTAACGGAGCAGGATTTTGAGCTTACGCAAAAAAGCGAGTATATGCAAAGATTCCACAATATGGTGATGAATGCGGAAATTTCCGATGATTCCAAAGAATTTTTATCTGCGGACGATTGCTTTGGCTTGCTTGAATACGTATCTTGTGTTTTGGAAAGCGAAACCGAGGAAAGCATTAAATACAGCAGACTTGATTTACCCGGTAAAAACAGAAGCAAAACCGGATTGACTATAAGCAATTATGTTTTGTGTTACTTTGCCAGAGAAGCTATAAGGGGTCTGTTGCTTGAGATAAAGCGAATTATTTACAACGATGATTTTTGCAGGCCGGAATTTATAATAGTGGAATGCTCTCTGCCTTTAAAAGGAGTGGAAAAACTGATTAATGAAGTTTTTGAAATTCCGGCTCGGAGGGCACTTATAAAATGGGATGGCGAAATCAGAAGCGATTTGCCTTCTTCCGGGATAGGGGCTTTGAAGAGCTTGATTGCGAGTAATGTTGCGGATAAGAAAAAGACTTCGAAGTTTCCGTCTTTTTGGGAGAAATTATTTTCTTGAGCTTTGTAAAATTTCTATTTTAATTTAATCCGGAGGTTTAGATGCCCGTTGATGTGAGCAAAATTCTACAAACTATACGCCGCGATGCAGGAATTGCAGAGCGGCAAGAGCCTTTAATTCAAATGGAAGCTTTAGATGAAACAAAGCACGAGCCTTTAATAGAAAGCGCAGGCGAGACTTATGGGCGGCCTATATCCGTGTGCTTTGCCGGAGTCGGAACCTGTGGCGTAAATATTTTGATGAGTTTAAAATCGCAAAATGAAAAAAACGAAATGGTGGAATTTGTCGGCATAAATTCGGATGGCGGCTCCATAAAGGAACTTGAAAAAAACGGTTTTAAGCACAACCTCCCGTTGAGCATGGGGGATTCCTATTATTTAGGCGCAGGCGGGGATTTGGAGATAGCAAAGGAACTCGGCAAAAAGCACTATGAAGATTTTGAAAAACTTTTCAAAAGCGTGGATTTGGCATTGATTGTGACTGGCATGGGGGGCGGCACGGGCACAGGGGTTGCGCCTTTTGTTGCAAAGGCGGCAAAAGAAGCCCAAAACGGAAAAAAGAACAAGCTCACCATAGGTGTTGCAACAATGCCCTCCGGAATAGAAGCGGACAGGCGCGAAATTGCGATGCAGGGCATGGAGGAATTAAAAAAATACGTAGATGCTCTCATTGTAATAGACATGATTAACATACTGGAGGTTTTAGACCAAGACAATGCGTCTGTGAATCAGGCAGACGATTTGATAGATTCGCGTTTTCAAATAGTGCTGCAATCCATAATGGACACCGTGACAAAGTACACAAAAAGAAATATAGATTTTGCCGATGTTTGCTCAACACTCAAAGCCTGCGGAGATGCCATTATCACTACGGTTGAAGCCCCGGCTGCAAATACGGACGATATAAAAAAAGAACTTGCCAAAGCGTTAAGCGATAAACTGCTCATAAATCATTCCGATAAAATCGCTTCAAGGTTGATGATATATCAGTTTTACGAGCAGGGATATTCCGAGAAAGCTCATTACGAGGTTGTGAGCGAAGTTCAAAAACTGTTCAATTGGACAAAAAAAGGCGAATACTCGTATAGTTGTGTTTTGGAAAACCCTCCTGAAAATACGGTTAAATTCTTGAAAATAGGCAATGGTTCGGGCGAGGAATATAAGGGAAAAACAAAGGTGATAGTCATGGCCGGCGGGTTTGTCTCCATCCCATCATCCGAACCGGTCAGAGTTACTGCTGCTACCAAGGTTCTTCCGGTGCCGCCTAAAAATCCCGATTGGCTTGGAGATTTTAATTCCAAAGAACCTGTTGTGCCCAAAAGAACGGAACAGATTCCGAAAAGAACAGAGCAGATTCCTGTGGCAACAAAAAGCTCTTCAATTGAAAACATGCTAAAAGAAGGATTTTCACTGTGATAAAAGACTCCCTGTATCTGTATAACACCGCAAACCGTACAAAAGAGCATTTCACTCTGCCGCAAGGCATTCCGGAAGTTAGAATGTATGCTTGCGGGCCAACCGTTTATCACTACGCCCACATAGGTAACCTGCGAACTTATCTGTTTGAAGATTTGCTACGCAGAAGTCTTGAATACTTTGGCTTTAAAGTTCGCCATGTGGTAAACATAACGGATGTAGGACATTTGACCAGCGACCAAGACGACGGCGAAGATAAAATGGAAATGAGTGCGGAGCGCATGGGCAAAAGTGTTTTGGAGATAGCGGAATTTTACTCTGCGAAATTCAAAGAAGATTTGAAGCATTTAAACATATTGCCGCCTACCGTTTGGTGCAAAGCAACAGACCATATAAAAGACCAAATTGAGTTGATAAAAAAACTGGAAGAAAAGGGCTACACTTACCGCACAAGCGACGGGATTTATTTTGATTCGCTGAAATTTCCAAGGTATGCGGATTTTGCCCGTTTGGATATTGCCGGTTTAAAAAGCGGTGCACGCGTAAATTTGGGGGAGAAAAAATTCGCAACGGATTTTGCCCTGTGGAAGTTCAGCCCCAAAGACCGCAAGAGAGCTATGGAATGGAATAGTCCTTGGGGCGTTGGCTTTCCGGGGTGGCATATAGAATGTTCCGCTATGTCAATGGCGCATCTTGGCGAAACCTTGGACATTCATTGCGGCGGTACAGACCATATTCGTGTTCATCACACAAATGAGATAGCTCAAAGCGAGTGTGCTACCGGAAAGCAATTTGCCAGATTTTGGATGCATGGCGAATTTTTGAGGGAAAACAATTCCGAAAAAATGAGCAAGAGCAGCGGCGATTTTTTAACGCTTGATTTTTTAATAAAAAAAGGTTTTGACCCCATGGCCTACAGGCTATTCTCCTTAACAAGCCACTATCGCAACTATTTGAATTTCAGTTGGGAGGCAATGGAGAATGCACAAGAATCCTTAAATTCTCTACGAAAAAGGACACAGCCTTTCATCGGCATAGAGGGAGGCGTAAAAAATGTAGATGCCCGCGAGTGGAGCTTAAAATTCAAAGAATACATAGGAGACGATTTAAATTCTTCTGCTGCTATGGGTGTGTTGAATTTGATGCTTGCGGATTCCGCGCTGGAAGATAGCGAAAAAGCCGCTCTTATAAAAGAGTTTGATGGTGTTTTGGGGCTTCGTTTGCTTGAAAAGGTGGAAAAAGCAAAACACTCCGTAGAAGATGTTGCAAAAGTAGAAGCTCTGATAAAAGAACGAGATGTTGCTCGCGAGAATAAAAATTTTGGGGAAAGCGACCGTTTGCGAGATGTTTTGCTGGGGCTTGGCGTTATTGTTAAAGACGGTAAAGACGGCGCAGATTGGGAATGGAAATGATAGAGAGGCTAAGGGGAATTTTAGTTCAAAAAACTCCGCTTCTCGCCGTAATTGAGTGTGGGGGGGTCGGCTACGGCGTTAATGTAAGCGCACGTACGGGCGAAACGCTTCCGGGCGAAGGTTCGGAAGTTGCTTTATTAACCCATTTGGTTGTGCGTGAAGATTCTCTAACTCTTTACGGATTTTTTGACCTCCAGGAAAAGGAATTATTTTTAAACATGATAGAGGTTAACGGCATTGGGCCAAAGATGGCGCAGAGAATTTTGAGTTCTATTTCACCCAACGATTTTCTTTCTTTAATAATGATGGAAGATTCCGCCGGTCTTTCAAAGATAAAGGGCATAGGCAAAAAAACATCCGAGATGCTGGTGTTGGCCTTAAAAAGCAAAGCTCTTTCCATTTCCGCAACCGCAGGCGAAAATTCTTCCGCAGCTTTGCCATTTGCCGAACAAGAAGCGGTGCTTGCCTTGCACACTCTTGGCGTAAAAGATCCCGGTGCAAAAAGAGCTGTGGAAAAAGCTGCGGAAATTCTGGGACGCAGCGCGGATTCCGGAAAATTAATCACCGAGGCTTTAAGGCATTTGTAATGGCTCTATCCGCCCAATATTTCCAAAACCCTGCTTATTCTTGAATTGCTTTGAGCCAGTATTGAAATAGCGGCTTGTTGCTGAATTTGCGCTGTGACCATGGCAGTGGCCTCTTGTGCAAAATCCGTATCCCTGATTTTGCTCACATGCTCGTTTTTGGTGATGTTTTTTTCCTCTAAATTTTCAACTTGGCTTTCCATTCTGTTCACCAAAGAACCCATATAAGAACGGATTGTGCCAAGTGAACTTATAGCGGCATCCAAATCGTCTATGGCTTTGGTAGCGCCGTTTTGGTAGGTTATGCTAAGTGTATTCAAACCAAGAGTTTTTGCGGAAAGCTCCGGGATTGAAACCTTAACTTCGTTTACATCGTGATATTTGCCGGGATTGGCGCTTGGGCCTATGTGCAAAATACCGGCTCTTAATTCATCTCCTCTGGCATCTCTTCTTATGAACGGATTCCAATCTTTCAAATCTCTTGACTCACCGGAAAAAGAATCCCCGACGTTGCCGAAAATCTGCTTTGCATTGAATGTTGTACCGGCTGTGATGCGATCTACTTCCTTTAGAAGATCGGTGGCTTCTATGTTCAAATAATTCCGCTCCGTACTTGATAAAGTATCGTTTGCGCTTTGAACGGAAAGTTCCCTGATGCGTTGCAAAATGTTTTGCACCTCGTTGCATGTTCCCTCTGCTATTTGCAGGAGAGCCGCGCCGTCGGATGAGTTTTGCTTGGCTTTCAGGCCGGTACTTATTTCGCTCTCTGCGTTTTGCGCCTCAAAGTTCTTTGCGGGGTTGTCTTTTGCGTTGTTTATGCGGCTTCCGGAGGCAAGCCTTTCGGTTGCGCGGGTTAAAGTCTGATTGTACGACCGTAGGTTGTTTTGCAGCCTCATAGACGAAACATTGAACAGAGTGTTTGGCATAATAGCCTCCTTTTATAAATAGTCCATCAGAGTTTTTTGCATTATCCTTGCGGCTGCCTGCAAACTCGCATTATAAACAGCATCTGCCATCGCAAAATCCGTAAGAGTCTCGGTTAAATCAACATCTTCTAATGCGGATCTGGCCGCGGTGTTGTTTATGGAGAGATCCCAATTGCGATCGTAAATCGTTGCGAGCCGGCTTTGCCTTGCACCTTCAACCGCTTGTAGTTCCAAGTTCCTTTCGCGGCCGGTATTCAGTTCGTTTATGCTTTTGTTTATCTGCGGCTGGTCGTTATACCAAAGCCCTTGCATTAAACTTATTATTTCCTTAAAAGAATCCGTTTGTCCTTGCCCGCCCTTTCCGAATAGGTCGTCGGGGTTGGTATTTATTTTCATAGTTATGCCGGTACTCACTTCCCTGTAAATTTCCCCGCTCATGTCTATTGAATTGCGATAAATGTAATCAAATGTTATTACCGGGCGGTCTTGGTTGGGTATGGGATCTCCGTTGTCATCATAAAAAGCGGCTTTGGCATTATTGCTTAAAAGCGTGATTGTGCCGTTTACATAATCTATTTCGTAATCGGCTTTTTCGGTTTCCGGGTCGTTCAAGTGGGATTTTTCGAGCAAGCCGTTCAAACCGCTTACAGTACCCGGTATAATACGCTGAACCATAGGATGATCAGGCTGTGGCCTTATGTTAGGATCCATGTATTCACGGTCAAAAAGCTGTATTGTAACAGGGGGTGTGCCTTCAAAAGGGCTTGGGTCATCCGGATTAGTTGGAGGCGGATTTGATGTCGGAATGGTAAGTGGAGCCGCTCTATAGGGTATATGGGGCGAACCCGCTATATAGCCTTCGGCACCGCTTTTAATCTCGTACGGTGGCTGGTTTGTCCATTTGCCGGTAAACATATAGCTGTCTTTATGTTTGGTTTGGGCAAGGGAAACCATTTCTTCCAAAAGTTCCCGTATTTCCATGTTTGTGAACAATCTTTCCTGATGTTTTTCGGTATCGGATGCAGCTTGAACTGCCAGATCCTGGCAACGGCCAAAAACAGAATTTATGTTTTTATGGGTTGTTTCCAAGATGTTCATGTAAATTTCGCCGTCTTCCATACTGACTTTCTGTTGCCCAAGCGCACTGAGGATATTCCTGTAATTCATGGCATTGGTAAAGCCAATCGGGTTATCGGACGGGCGGTTTATCTTTTGTTGACTGGAAATTTGCTCTTCCAGTTTATTGAGATTACCTGCGTTGCGTTGCATATAGCGCATCGTGGTGTCTTGCATAGTTGAAAACGTAACTCTAGCCATACTTGTTAGAATGCAAAAAGTGTGCCATTTGGTTTTTCTACCTTTATGGCGAAGTAGAATGCCTATAGAAGACATAAAAAAGATAATAGCCATTGCGAGCGGAAAGGGCGGAGTTGGGAAATCTACCGTTACTGCGAACCTCGCTATGGCCACCGCCTTGGAAGGGAAGTCCGTTGGCGTTTTGGACGCCGATTTATACGGGCCTAGCATGGGAATAATGTTCGGTTTGAGCGAGGATACCATTCCCGCTTTTTCGCATGGGGTCAAGGTTGCCACCCTTGCGCAACAGTTCCCGGCAAAAAAAGCGAATGCTTGGAGGGGGCCTCGCGCCGCTGCCCTTGTCAACAATTTGCTGAATTTTGTGGATTGGGGAAACCTAGACGTGCTGTTTATAGATTTACCGCCCGGCACTGGCGATGTTCAACTTTCCGTTATCCAAGGCTGCAAACTCAGTGGAGTTATTATGGTTTGCACCCCGCAAACCGTGGCTCTTGCGGATTGCATAAAAGGCATAGACCTTTTTAAGGAAACAAATGTGCCTATTCTGGGTTTAATAGAGAACATGAGCAGTTTTATTTGCGATAACTGCAAAAAAGAGCATTTTATTTTCGGCAAAGAAGGCGCAAAGGATTTAGCGCAAAAACTCGGCATTCCGCTACTTGGGCAAATTCCCATAGAAGCATCTCTGATGCAAGGCGGAGAAAACGGTTTGCCCGGCGTGCTTGCGAACCCGAACTGTATAGGAGCGCGTGTGTTCGGCGAGTTGGTTTTGAGGTTGCTTGAATCTAATCAAATTTAACGAATTCTTCAATAGCTTGCCTCTTTTTAGTTCCAATGCCGGAAACTTTTTCAAGGTCTTTGGCGGAACGGAAAGAACCTTTTGTTTCCCTGTGGTCTATTATTTTTTGCGCAAGAGATGGGCCAACCCCTTTGATAAAACACAGATCATCTTTGCTCGCTGTATTTATTGAAATCGGGAAAGAGGGGGCCTTCTTCTTTGGGGCTTTTGTTTTTTGAATTTTTGGCTGTTCTTCTGCCGGCGCATCAATGGCATCAGCATTAGTAACATTAGCGGTATCAACAACATCAACAACCGCATCAACAGCAACGGCCTCGTAATTTATCGGTAAAAAAATATTTTCCAAGGGGGAGAGTTCGCTAAAGGCTCCCAAGCGTGAAATCCCTCCCAAGGCGAAAAGAAACAGTGCCAGAAATAAAAATTTCTTCTCAGCAGCGTTCATCGTACCTCTTCTCGCCCGCTTTCATTAAATGGCAAAACAAAGGCGAGGGCTTTAGCAGGGTTGATGTCAATTCGGGATGGAATTGGCAGCCTACAAAAAACGGGTGATTCGGAATTTCCATCATTTGCATAATGTTATCTTCCTTGGCGGAATAACCGGAGAATATCAAGCCGTGTTCTTCAATTTTGCTTATATACATAGGATTCACTTCATAGCGGTGCCTGAATCTTTCCCTTATCACCGAAGCTCCGTTGTAAATTTTTTCCACAAGAGATCCCTTTTTCAAGAATACATCATAGCCGCCTTTGCGAAGAGTTCCGCCCAAGACCTTTACATATTCCAAACCCGGCAAGAATGCAATCACAGGCTCTTTTACCTCTATGCCGTCTGACTCAACTTCTGCGGTGTTGGCTAAAGGCATTCCGCACTTGTGGCGAGCGTATTCCACAACGGCGAGCTGCATTCCATAGCAAATTCCTAGGAAAGGAATGTTCATCTCCCTTGCAACCTGTATAACCGAAATTTTTCCCTCCATTCCCCGACTGCCGAAACCGCCCGGCACTATCACGGCATCAACATCTGCCAATAGGCCTTTTATGTGTTCCAAAATATCCTCATTTTCCTGTTTGCTTGGAAATTCGGTGTCCAGTATTTTCAAGTTGTAGGCAACATTCAAGTGCGCAGCAACATGGTTTATAGCCTCTCTAATGCTCGCGTAGGAATCTTCCAATTGGGTGTATTTTCCGCACAAAGCGACATTCAAGGTTTTTCTTGGGTTCTCGTAATTTTTTTTGCAAATTTCAACAAGGCGTTTCCATTCGTCCATTTTCGGGGAACTAGCACCGGATATTTTCAATTTTTTGAAAATTATGTCCAAAATTCCCTCTTCCTGAAAACTCAGGGGAATCTCGTAAACGGATTTCATATCCAAGCCCGATATTACATTTTTGCTGGGTATATTTCCGTAGAGGGCTATTTTTTCCTTGATTTTCGGAGTTAAAGATTCGCTACAACGGCCTATTATTATGTCGGGGTAAATTCCCCTTTCATTCAAGTCGCGCACGGACATTTGCGTGGGTTTTGATTTTTGCTCGCGAACCCCGTTTGGAATGGGAACATAAGTCAAATGCGCAAAAATGCAGTTATCCGGGCCTACTATGTGAGAGAGCTGGCGTGCCGCTTCTATATAAAACTCATTTTCCAAATCGCCTACGGTGCCGCCTATTTCAACGAGCATAATATCCGCGTTTTCCTTGCTTGCGACTTTGAAAAGATGATCTTTGATAACATCTGCAACGTGCGGAATAAATTGAATTGTTGTGCCGGCATAAACCCCCTGCCTTTCCCTTTCTATCAAAGTGGAAAATACCTTGCCCATTGTAAGGCTCCACTCGGATTTGCCGCTTATGTTTAAGAAACGTTCATAGTGGCCAAAGTCCATATCAACTTCGCCGCCGTCATCCAGCACAAAAACCTCGCCGTGTTCAATCGGGTTCATGGTGCCGGGGTCAACATTCAAATAGCCATCGCACTTCACCGGAATTACGCGAAAACGAGAAAGCAACGCACCTATTGACGCTGCCGCCACCCCCTTCCCAAGGCCGGATAAAACTCCGCCTGTGATAAAAATAAACTTGCTTTTTCCGTTGTAACAATCATCGCTCATAAAAATCCTCGCTTATAACTTCCAGACAACGGAATACGAATGTAGCAAATTTTAATCCATCCATACGGCTTCCAATGCCCGGTACTGAATTGCCTCTGCAAGGTCGGGGCGTTCCACCTTGCAGCTCTGCCTTAAATCCGCAATGGTTCGAGCGACTTTCAGCATTCTGTCGTAGCCTCTGTGGCTCATTCGCCATTTTTCCGCTGCTTTCAGCGCAAAATTTTCCGAATCGCCGGACCAAAACAGAATATCTTTAAGGGTTTTGCCGTCTAAATGCCCGTTGCGGAAAATTTTTCTGTCTTTGAGCCGTTTTTCTTGTATTTCGCAAGCCGCCTCAACACGTTTTTGAATTTCCTCAGAACTTTCCCCCGCTTTGCCCAATCTGCTTTCGTCTATTGGAACAGAAGGAACCGACACCTGAAGGTCTATTCTGTCTAACAATGGGCCGGAGACCTTGCTTCTATAGCGCTTTATGGTTTCCGGTGCGCAACGGCAATCTCTGCGATTATCCATAGCGTAGCCACAGGGGCAAGGGTTCATAGCTGCACCCAAAACAAAACTTGCGGGAAAACTTATGTTTCCCAAAGCCCTATTCAAACGAACCACACCCTCTTCCAAAGGCTGCCTTAAACATTCCAAAGCCGCCCTCTGAAACTCCGGCAATTCGTCTAAAAAAAGGACTCCGTTGTGGGCAAGGCTCGCTTCCCCGGGGCGGAGTTTCATTCCTCCGACAAGGGAAGCAACGGTTGCGGTGTGGTGCGGAGACCTGAACGGACGGATTCTCATAAGACCGCCGCAGGAATCAAACATCCCCGCGCAAGAATGAATTATAGTGCTTTCAAGAGATTCGTTTCTTCGCATTGCCGGCAAAATACCCGGTAAACATCGGGCGCAAAGAGTTTTGCCCGAACCGGGCGAACCCACCAAAAGAAAATTATGCGCACCGGCCGCAGAAATTTCAAGGGCACGTTTAACAGCAGCCATTCCATACACTTGCGAAAAATCGGCTATTTTATTTTGAGTTGCAGAAGCCGGGTGACATTCATGGCCCGAACAATAAACCCTTTCCGGCTCCTGCAACCCGTTTAAACATTCATCCAAAGTTTTGGGAGCTATAACTTTAAGAGTTTCCACGCAAACAGCTTCTTCTCTGTTTTCATAAGGAATCACGAACACTGTTTGCGGCGCATAGCGGGCCAGGTTAGCGGCTACCGCCAAAATTCCATGCACAGGTCGTAATTTGCCGTCCAGTGAAAGCTCTCCCAAAAACAGGAAATTCTCAAGGTTTGCAATTTTAATCTGCTCGGTTGCGGCAAGCATTCCTATAGCAAGCCCCAAATCGAAAGCAGCCCCCTCCTTACGCAAATCTGCGGGAGACATATTAACGGTCATTCTGGTAGAGCAACCGTAAAAGCCGCAGCTTCGCATAGCGGAAATAACTCTTTCCCTTGCTTCCCTCACAGCATTATCCGGCAGTCCCACAAGCGAAAACCCGGGCAAACCGGAGGTGCTATCCACCTCAATTTCCACAGGAATCGCCTCTATGCCGCGTAACGCCGAACTTCTTATTCTTTGGAACATCTTTTTTTTCACCGCAAAGTTTCAGTTTAGAATTAATAGTTGAGAGTTGAGAGTGGAAAGTTGAGAGTTATGCAAATTTAAAAGCTTTTATTTATGAGTATTTTTCAACTCTCAATTCTCAACTCTCAACTAATCCATAAACTCTCCACCTCAACTAATTATTAACTACCTCCTGATATTTCTCCAAAACACATTGCTCAATATGCTCCCGCAATTCCTTATGGAGCGGATAGTAAACGGAGTGATATTCCTCACTTTTGTGGTTTGGGTCCAGCGGGTAGGAAACGAAAAATCCGTTTACACCATCTACCACCCTCAAACCCGTCAACTGAAGCTGATCGTTGATGGTTACTCTTGCAAAGGCTTTGGTTTTCCCGCCGGTTGATTCCTTAAAGGGATAAACCTGCACGCCGGTGCAAGTGAGAACGTCAAAAAAAGCATTGCTTTTTTTCTGAGTTTTTGACTCTTTATTCATTGGAAACCTCATGTTAAAGTTTCTATAATAAAGACAAATTTCGTGCCAACCAAAAAACGCCTAAATTGGCTCAATTTCGCCGATTCAAAGTGTCCAAAAAGTGTTTAAACACTGTTTAAACACTTTTTGGACACTTATGTTCCCCAAGGCATTGCCCATAATTTATCGCCAAAGGGGACAGTTTCTTCGCCGGTATAGAGCACTATGCCTCTTTTGAATTTATCGCCGATTGTGTTGCGGCATAATTCCAGATTTGCAAAATCTTTGGCGTTTATGGAAGAATCCAGTTTAACTTCAATCGCTATCGCCTCGCCGCTATCATTTTCTATTATAAAGTCGGTTTCTTTGCCGTCTCCCCTTACCGGATTAAAATGCGATACGTAAAATTTTCCCGGCAAAACTCCGGTCAACTTCATAATTTCCGAGGCGATGAAATTCTCAAACAAATGCCCCATCAGCGGGCGGTCTCTTTCAAAAACTTCTCTTATGTCGCGACGCATCAAAAAGCACAGAAAATTTGTGTCTGTAAAATATATCTTTTTGCTTTTCACAAAACGCTTGTCCAATTTATTGGGCTTTGACCATGAAGGTATTTCAAAAGTCATAAATGTTGCATTGCAAAAGGATTTGTACTTTTCAAAAGTGAGTTGATTCATGCCGATGTCTTTCATTATATCTTCGTTCTTTACCAAACTCCCAACTCTGCCGGCCAAAGACACGAGAAGCCGGTAAATCAATTCCGGTTTGCGAATGTTCGCAAATTCAACTGCATCTTTTTGCAAAATCGTAGAAAGATAGCTATCAAACCATATACTGCGGTCAATGTCGCTATTAAGCGCAATTTCCGGAAAAGTGGCTCTTGTTATAACATCTATCAAGTTTGCCCGTTTATGGCTTCTTATGGACAAATCGCCATTCCAAATTCTGTCTATGAAATTTGCATCCGTGCGGTTCATTTCCGCAACTGAAAACGGATAGAGCGTAAGCACGGCAATTCTTCCGGCCATAGCTTTTGCGAGTTCAGGCAAAGCAGGTATATTAGCCGAGCCGGTAAGAATGAACAATGCCCTGCCCTTGCCGCTGAATTTTTTATCGTCAACATATTTTTTGAGTTTAAAATATATTTCCGGAACACGCTGAATTTCATCTATTATGTTTAACTTATCTTTTGGCAAATTCGCAATAAAGGTTTCCGGGTCTTTTTTTGCCGCAACCATGACTGCGGTTGTGTCAAAAGTGATGTAATTTACATCATTCGGTGGCAAAATGTGGCGAACAAAAGTGGATTTTCCGCACTGCCGTGCCCCATTTAAATACACGGCAGAGAACGTTTTTACCGTATTTTCCAGCTTTTTTGCCATATTCCTGCTTAAATAGCCCATTTCGACCTCCTACTTATACATTTTGTATAAATATACTTATACATTTTGTATAAGTATACTTATACATTTTGTATAAATATAGAAAAATGTGAATTGCATAGTAAGTGATGTTAATCAATGTTTTCTATCTTACCCCGCATAATGAAGCATTCCTCTATGTACAGGCCTCTTTTCTTTTTTCTGCTCTTTGCCCTTGCCGCTTACGGGCAGCAAAAACGCATAGCGATAATAAACACAGTTGACGACGGCGAAGAACCGATACCCCCGAGGGAAAGGATTTACCCAATGGGGCAACGAGGCGGGGCATTCCCCCAAATTCCTACCTTTGCAGTTTGAAGCAAGCGTTGAAAATAATAAAAGATGCCGGTGGTGAATTGGAGATAACCAGCAGAGTATTTGTGGAATTCCTTTTGGAATGATAGAAAAATATTTTCGCCTATCACCCCTCCGACATATCCGAAAGCTGCGTAGAAAGATACCTCTCGCCCGAATCCGGCAATATCGCCACGATGGTTTTGCCGGCGTTTTCCGCTTTGGATGCAAGTTGCAATGCCGCCCAAACCGCCGCTCCGGAGGATATGCCCGCCAATACTCCTTCTTTGCGACCTAGCTTTCTGGCAGTATCAAAAGCATCCTCATTGGTCACACGGATAATCTCATCAATCACCGAGCGGTTGAGAACTTTCGGCACAAAACCCGCACCGATGCCCTGTATGCGATGCGGGCCGGCTCTGCCGCCCGAAAGCACCGGGGAGGCATCAGGTTCCACCGCAACTATTTTCACGGAGGGCTTGCGCTCTTTAAGCACCTCGCCCACACCGGTAATGGTGCCGCCCGTACCAACTCCGGCTACAAAGATATCCACTTTGCCGCCTGTGTCTTGCCAGATTTCCTCTGCCGTGGTTTCACGGTGAATCTGCGGATTGGCTGGGTTTTCAAATTGCAGGGGCATAAAACTACCGGAGATTTGCGCTTTGAGTTCACGGGCTTTTTTGATAGCACCTGCCATGCCCTCGTTGCCGGGGGTCAAAACCAAGTCCGAACCGAGCATTCGTGCCAGCTTGCGCCGTTCCAGGGACATGGTTTCGGGCATGGTGAGTATCAGCCGGTAGCCTTGCGCTGCGCAAGCAAAGGCAAGCCCTATGCCGGTATTGCCACTGGTAGGCTCTATTACCACGCCACCGGGTTTTAGTTTATCTTCGCGCTTTGCCGCTTCCAGCATTGCTGCGCCTATGCGGCACTTCACGCTGCCCGCCGGGTTGAAGTATTCCAGTTTTCCGAGCACTATTCCCGGAAGCCCTGAGCTAATGTTAGGCAAACGCACCAGCGGCGTTGCTCCGATTACTTCGGTGATGTTGCCATACACCTTTGAACGAAATGCAGTCATATTGAGTACTCACTTTCATGGTTGATGTCATATTTGAAAAGCGCTTCTATGCGTTGCCCGAGTGCCAAAAGCTCCGGGTCGCTCCGCCGGCGTGGGCGTGGTATTTCAATGGGAAAGCGATTGCGTATTGAGCCGGGGTTGGCGGAAAACACAACGATTTCATCCGAGAGGTATAAAGCCTCGTTGATGTCATGGGTGACCAATATAATGGTAATGCCGGTTTCACTCAGCAAACGCAGCAGGTCGTCTTGCAAGCGTTCACGGGTGAGTGTGTCCACGGCGGCAAAAGGTTCGTCCATCATAATAATGCGTGGCTCAACCGCCAGCGCACGGGCAAGTGCCAATCTCTGCCGCATTCCGCCGGAAAGCTG
>LIUH01000077.1:18582-21937 GCA_001462225.1 Fibrobacteria bacterium GUT31
CATTCCGCCGGAAAGCTGGGACGGATATTTGCTCCGAGAATCGGCAAGTCCTGTTTTTTTCAGATATATCATCGCTTTGGCTTCCCGTTCACGGCGGGGAATGCCACGCAGTTTGAGTGCAAACATCACGTTTTGGAGTGCCGTCATCCACGGAAAAACGGCGTAGTCTTGAAAAATCATGGCGATGTCGTGCTTGGGGCGATTTTTGAACATGCTGTTTGCCAAAGGCGATAAAAATTTATATTTGCGGCGGTAGTCGTCCATCTCTTTGCGGGTGGATGGCAGGGGTTCCAGAACTTGTACACCATCAATGTAAACGCCGCCTTCGGTGGGTGCTTGCAAGCCGCCCAAAATTTCCAAAAATGTGGATTTTCCGCAACCGGAAGGCCCCAAAAAACTCACGATTTTGCCGTCTTCCACAGTGAGCGATACCGAAAGCACAGCGGTAACGCCGTCTGCGGTGCGGTCTTCGTTGACTACGGAAAAGAATTTTGTCACATTACGAGCTTCAATCATCTAACGCCCTCCTTTCCACACAGCGAGTTTCAATTCAACAAATTTCAGCACCTCAATCAAAAACCAGCCTATTAACCCAAGCGTAACCATGCACACAACCATCCTGGAAATCTGAAAATAATCCTTTGCTTGGTTGAGCACAAAACCTATTCCTGTTCGCCCGCCGTACATTTCTGCAATAACGAGCATCACAAGTCCCATAGCCACGCCGGTTTTAACGCTCATGATAATAGCTCCGAGCGCATTCCAAAAATACACGTGCAAAATCAGCGTAAGTTCGCTTGCTCCAAACACCCTTGCACTGGAGAGGTACCTGGGGTCGGTGTCCTTGACGGCTTGGTAGGTATTGAACAAAATCGGGTAGAAGGCCCCCAAAAATATGAGGAAGGTTTGCATAGGCAGGCCGATTCCAAAGAGGATAATCGTGATAGGAACCCAAGCGGGCGGCGGTATGGGGGACAAAAGCTGGAAGAGCGGCAAAGTGCGTTTTCTGACGGCGATATTCCAGCCCATCAGCACCCCGATTGGGATTGCGGTGATGGTGGCAATTCCCAGCCCCAGAAAGAATTTGAGCATACTGCTTCCGATGTCTCTCAAATAATGCTGCACGGTGAGCATTTCCCAAAAAGCCACAGCCACATCGCTGATTGGCGGAACCAAGGTGCGCGGTACCACACCCAAGCGTGGCAACAGTTCCCACACCCCAAGCAGAGGTATAAACACTACGAGGAACTCCGGCGAAAATATATTCAAAGCTGCGCCTTTAAAAAAATAGCCGAGTTCACGTAATACCAACCGAAAAGTACCACGCGCACCACGTATTTCGTATTTGTTTTTATTCATCTCCGAAACCTCATTTGTTGAAGGATTATCTTCTTTTATGGTGCGAAGCACACCTTTGATAAAGGGAAAATTTGCGGAATTTTAGAGATTACAACAACAACACAAGCCGTTCACGCAGAACGCGGAGCGGAGCAAGTGCTTAAAAAATATGTTGCCGGTAATCATAACTGGGAATAAATATAGAAATAATTTTTGGGTTTGTCAAGGTGGGTATAGGGGAATTTTCTAAATTACGGGCAATACAGCAAAAATATTGAGGCAAAAGCCGGGAAAATATGTTATGAAAGATATGTGGAAATATTTGGAAGAGATCAATTTGGAACTGAAAAAGAGTTTGCTTTGCGTTCCGCCGTCCAGAGAGTGCGTCAATGAGAAATTCATTGAGAAAATTTACAGGAAAATGAAAAGACATAAATGTATTAACGATGATATAGCAAGCATTGTAGTTTCTCCGTGGCATCGTGCGCATCAAATGGAATTTCGTTATAAAAAAACAAAAATATTTGAGCCTTATATACCGGTTTTGGAATACGGAACTTTTTCCGTAATAGTGACGGACTGGGTGTGCGCATACTTGACTTTATTGCCTGTTGTTGAAGCGAGCCTTAGAAAGTGGATGGAATTTGAGCCGAGTTTATCTTTGAAAAGCCTGCATAAGTTCTATTACACTTTCGGCAAATACTTTAGAGAACACTTTGGACCATACGATAAAGAAATGGAACTTATAATAAAGGAGTATATTAAATACTTAAAATACAGTTTTAAAATGTTATATATGGGCTTTGAGGAATACAACAGAAAAAATTACAACGAGATTTTCAACCGTAATTTGACCTTGCATAAATTGGAAGGAGCGAGTAGCTTGAGAGAAAGCGCAAGCAATGTTGTGAGAATCTCTTTGCTTTTAGATGTGATTTCGGAATTATACCTTATGCACGACCCTGAAAGCTGGTGGCATAATTGCGTGTTGGAAGATTCGGAGAAACACATTGATTTTCAATTGCGGTGGCATTTATACGAGAAAAAAGCGATGCTCAGCGCAGGTCACGATGATATGCTGATTGTCCAAAACATTCTGGGAAGAAAAGTTTCCGATAAAAAGAAAAAAGCGTTAATTGCGCAGTTAAAAGAGGAAATAAAACTCAATTCCGGGCGAAAACCAAGATTTTAAAATGGGCATTGCTCGTTTTAGTTGCCGTCATCATTTGCCAGTACCTCCATAAAAAAATTCATTGGATTCGCAAGCGAAATTTTATGCCCTTTTAAGGCACGGGTTCAAGGTTCATTCCCCTCCCAAAACTCTATTTTTTGCTCTTCTATACTCTTTCTACATAAATGTAAATATAATCACCATTTTGCATCTCAAAAAATTGAATAGCAGCTCCTGTTTGATCTATCATATGCAAAAGTTGTTCCCTAGAATAGCCTGGGACGTCCACATCTAAAAAATCTTCCAAATAAGATCTTGAAACATTAGAGTAAACTTCTCTATATTCATCCGGTACTACAGGATATTGACGTAAAATAGATATTATCTGATCCGCAGTTGTTCCCGGATGTGATTCCCAATAATTCCAAGCATAAACACTTACGGCAGCGACTTCTATATAATATGTGTTGGAACCGGGATTGTTGTAATCATATCTCTGATAACCGGCAGGGCAAGAATTTGCAAAAACACCGAGCCATTCTGCGCAAGCTGCTTGGCTTGCTAGAACTTCGGGGTGATTTATGCATTCTTGATTTTCATGATCCACGCACCAAGCGTTAGCGTTGCTGTTGCGGTTGTTGTTTTTTTCGTCGTCGTCATCGTTAGTGGAGCAGGAAAAGGTGGATGCCATGGCAAGCACAAAGCTTGCCGCTAACGCGATTTTTTGCAGAAATCTAACTCTGTTCATAATAACCTCCATGATTTATGTTGGGGATTTTTCCAAGCGGAATTGCTTGAAACCTGTGTTGCCGATAGCCGGCAAATTTGAAAAACTGCCGTAACTCC
>LIUH01000078.1 GCA_001462225.1 Fibrobacteria bacterium GUT31
AGTTGAGAGTGCAGAGTTGAGAGTTGAGAATATTTTTGCCCCAAAATGCAACGTGCCGCAGAGCCTCTGTAGGATGGTCTGGCGGAGCTTGTGTAGCAAGCTCTGGGGAGCGGCGTGGTGCGGAAAAGGGGCATTTGTAGGTAAATATAGAAATATTTTGCCGGGTTGTCAAGGAAATTTGCCGTATAATGTCCGCACCGTAGGGGCGATCCCTTGCGGTCGCCCCTGTTTGCCACGTCGTTTTGCCATATTTCGCCACGTCGTTTTCCCCATTCGCCATGAAATTCGCCATATTTACCGGGATTTTTGCCGTTTTTGCGGCGATTTACGCCATTTTTGCGGCGTTGGCGGCCGTGTTGGGGGTAAACGACGTGGCGAATGGGCGATACGTGGGTATGAACGATGTCGTTTGACGTTTTTTTATCGGGTAAATCCTATAAATCGGGGGTGTTTTTTGCCACGCCGGGTGATGCCATTTTTGCACCACAAATCGTAAATATCATGGCAAAGAGGCAACCTGTCAACAAAACTTAATTATATTCCCACAATATGACAGCACTTGAAACGCTTAAACGGTATTTTGGCTATGATGGTTTTCGCTACGGGCAAGAAACACTTATTGATGGCATACTTGCCGGCAAAGATGTTCTGGGTGTGATGCCGACCGGAGCAGGAAAATCGATATGCTTTCAAATACCCGCTCTTATGATGGACGGCATTACGCTCATAGTATCGCCGCTCATCTCACTTATGAAAGACCAAGTAAACGCCCTGACCCAATCCGGCATTCCTGCGGCATTTATCAATTCTTCGCTCACCGGATGGCAAATAGATAAAGCGTTGCAAAAGGCTCGGAACGGAACATATAAATTGATTTACGTTGCCCCGGAAAGATTGCTTGCGCCGGATTTTTTGCAGTTTGCGCAGTCGGTTAAAATCTCAATGCTGACTGTTGATGAAGCGCACTGCATATCGCAATGGGGGCAGGATTTTCGCCCAAGTTATTCCAAAATACCGGAGTTTATCGCAAGTTTGCCCAAGCGTCCTGTTTTGTCGGCGTTTACGGCTACGGCAACTTCCAAGGTTCGTGAAGATATAGCTGCTTTGCTCGGATTAAATGAACCTATTGTTTTGATTACAGGCTTTGACCGCAAAAACCTCTATTTTGAGGTGCAAAAACCCAAGGATAAATACGCAGCGCTCACCGCATTTTTGAGCAACAAAAAGGAGAACAGCGGAATTGTTTACTGCTCCACTCGTGCCGCAGTTGAGGAAGTTTGCGAAAAGTTGAAAAAAGGCGGATACAGTGCATCCCGCTACCACGCCGGGCTTTTAGACAGCGAGCGGCACGATAATCAGGATGATTTTTTATATGACCGTGTAAAAATAATGGTTGCGACAAATGCCTTTGGAATGGGAATAGATAAATCCAATGTATCATTCGTTGTGCATTACAATATGCCCAAGGATATGGAAAGTTATTATCAAGAGGCGGGGCGAGCGGGGCGAGGCGGTGAATCTGCCGATTGTCTTTTGCTTTACAGCGGGCAGGATGTACACACAAACCTGTGGCTGATTGAGAACAACAAAGATGCGGAATATCCGGACAAGGAAACGGAAGATTTGCTCAAAGAACGTGACCGCAAGCGGTTGCGCGAGATTACTTTTTACTGTGCGACAAACGATTGCTTGCGCGGATATATTCTCAAATATTTCGGAGAAAATCCGCCGAATTACTGTGGAAATTGCGGCAGTTGCAACACGAATTTTGAAACGGCAGACATAACGGTTGATGCGCAAAAAATTCTTTCTTGCGTAGCGAGAATGAGGGAACGCTATGGAATGAAAATGTTGACAGATGTGCTTCGCGGCAGCAAAAGCGAGAAAGTGCTGCACCTTGGGCTTGACAAACTCTCAACTTACGGCATAAGCGAAAAAACCGACAGGCAACTGCGAGAGATAATCAACCAACTGATATTGACCGGCTATCTTTTAAAAACCGATGACGAATATCCCGTGATTAAACTCGGGGAGCGAGCGAGTGAGGTTTTGCGAGGCGGCGGCACAGTCCAGATGAAATTGTCAAAAGAAAAGCCGCAACCGGAAGCGAGCAAAAAGCAATTTTCCGTTAAGCAAATTGACAACAAATTATTTGCCGCTTTGCGTGAACTCAGGCTTGCAATTGCAAACGAGCAGAATGTACCGGCATTTGTAATTTTCCCCGACAGCACTTTGATTGATATGTGTATGAAACTTCCGACTACAAAGACGGAATTATTGAATGTATCAGGCGTGGGGCAGGTGAAGCTGGAGCGGTATGGCGAGAGGTTTTTGAAGGTAATTTTTCTATTTTATCAAAAGTTTGGCTTTTAAAGGAAAGTGGCATGAGTGCGAAACAGAATAAAAAACCACCCTTAATGTATAACTTTATCGCTTTTTCCGTTGCGTTCTTTTTGGCAATTTTAGTAGCAGGAAGCATAGCCTTTGTATTTTCAATGTTACAAATTATTAAAACAAACAAAGGCAATGAATTATCCCAGATGCTGGAAATCGGGCGAATAAAACTGGAAAATTCCGTAAACAAAGAACTTGCCATTACCCTCAAAATGGCAAGCTCACCGTTAATTCGGCATTATTTTGTAAATCCGAATGATATAGAGCAGAAAAAAAACGCTTTTATGGAGATTGCCGATTACCGCAGAGTTCTTACAGGCTCAATTTTTTGGATTAACGATATGGATAAAAAGTTTTATTTTGATGATACGGAACCGTATATACTTAATGCCAAAGCTGACGAAAATTATTGGTATCCGATGACTCTTTACAAAACGCAAGATTATAATTTTAATATTAACTATAATCCGGATCTCAATGTGACAAATCTTTGGATTAACGTACCTGTTTTTGATGATGAACACAAGCCTGTTGGTATAGTAGGAACCGGTGTAAATCTTTCGGAATTCATCGACATGATTTATAAGGCTTATACCGGCAAAGCGGAACTTTATTTTTTCAATGCAACAACCGGAGAAATCACCGGAGCTAGGAATGTGGAGTTAGTGGCAACAAAAAAGAAAATTGAAGAAGAACTCGGCAATATGGGTGCGGAAATTTTTTCCAATGCAAAAAAACTTAAACCCGGAGAAACTCTAACCTATAACACTCCGGACGGGCAAGTTGCCATAGGCACGATTCCAATGCTGGAATGGTATTCCGTTACATTTTCACCGATTGGCGTAAGCGACTATAACACAACTGTGACCAAACTTTTCCTTGTGATGCTTGCGGTAATAGTGTTGATATTTATAATATTCAATATATTCATAGCTAGGCTTCTAAAACCCCTTAAACAGACAATGAAATCCCTTGAAGCTACGTCAAAGTACAAAAGCGATTTTCTCGCAAAAATGAGCCACGAGATAAGAACTCCGATGAACGCGATAATCGGAATGTCGGAGCTTGCTCTGCGGGAAAATATGCCTGCCACGGCACGGGAACATATTATAACCATTAAACAAGCCGGTGCAAATCTTTTATCAATAATCAACGATATTTTGGATTTCTCAAAAATTGAAAGCGGAAAATTGGAAATTATCCCGGCCGATTATCTCTTTTCCTCTTTGGTGAATGACGTTATAAGCATTATCAGAATGAGAGTGATAGATTCCGGACTGCGCTTTGTGGTAAATGTGGACAGTGAAATACCCGATCACCTTTTCGGAGATGAAACAAGAATAAGACAAATATTGCTCAATGTTCTGAGCAACGCTGTAAAATATACCAAAAAGGGATTTATATCCTTTTCCGTAAACAAAGAAACAACAGAGGAAGGCGCGGTTCTTTTGACCATAGATGTTTCGGACAGCGGCCAAGGCATAAAACCGGAAGATATAGAAAAACTGTTCGGAAATTTTGTTCAGGTGGATTTGGCTGCTCACAAAGGAGTTGAAGGCACAGGGCTCGGACTTGCCATAACCAGAAACCTTGTAAAAGCGATGGGTGGAAACATCGACGTTCAATCGGAATACGGCAAAGGCAGCACATTCACGATTACGCTGCCGCAAAAGGTAGCTTCGCCTAAACCTCTGGCAACGGTTGAAAACCCTGAAAAAAAGAATGTGCTTCTTTATGAGCGCCGGCAAATATATGCCGATTCTATGATTTGCAATTTTGACAAACTGAGCGTAAACTGCACGAGAATTAAAAACGACGAAGAATTGTATGAGAAACTGAAAGCTAAAGATTATTCTTTTATATTTGTTCCCCATGTTCTATTGGAAAATGTAAAAAAAGTACAATCGGATCTTGGCTCCAAGTCGCAAATTGTGGTGCTTACGGGCTTTGGCAATGCAATTGCAAGCAATGATTTAAGTACGCTGGCAATGCCTGCATATTCCATATCTATTGCCAACATATTAAATGACATGACCGACAACACTTTCTATTACGGCTCAAATACCATAGCGAGGTTCCACGCTCCAAAAGCGAGAATTCTTGTTGTTGATGACATTAACACAAATTTACAGGTAACAGAAGGTTTGCTTTTGCCCTATGAAATGCAGGTTGATTTACGCCTTAGCGGAGCAGAAGCCATTCAAGCGGTGAGGAAAAATCGCTACGATTTGGTATTTATGGATCATATGATGCCGGAGATGGACGGCATAGAGGCAGTCAAACGCATAAGAGAATTAGGTGCCGAATATTTGAATTTGCCCATTATCGCATTGACTGCCAATGCCATTTCTTCTATGAAAGATATGTTTTTGGCAAACGGATTCAACGATTTTTTATCAAAACCGATTAACACGATTAAATTGAACGCCATTTTGGAAGCATGGATTCCAAAGGAAAAACAGGTAAAAATACAGATAGAAGCCAAATCGGACGAAGAAAGCGATTCAAGTATAAAAATTGACGGCGTTGATGTAAAAAAAGGCATAACGATGGTGGGCGGCAGCGCAGAGTATTATTTGCAAATTCTTGCCATGTTTCACAGAGATGGAACTCGGATGATTGAGGAAATCAACAAAAGCTTGGAAACGGAAGATTATCCCTTATATACAATACACGTCCACGCCTTAAAAAGTGCCTGCGCAAACATAGGTGCCGATAAAATATCCGAAACTGCAAAGGCATTGGAAACGGCAGGCCATCAGAATGACCTTGAATTTATCAAATTGCACAATACTTCGTTTTTAACGGCTTTGCAAACCCTTTTAAATAATATAAACGCAGTTTTTGCGGCAAAGTAGAAACGGAAATAGAAAAATTTTATATATTCCGCAAACAATGTACTTTAAAGACATTAAATCTCTTTCTCATGAAGAGCTTCGCCGGTTTCTTTCTGATAACGGGCATAAACTTTATCGGGCAGAACAGATTCGCGTTTGGCTTTTCAAGCTAATGATGCAGGCATATGAAGGTTTGAATGTTCCCGCCGAGCTTTGCGAACTGCTGAAAACCAATTTTAGGATAAAATCGTTAAGAGAAGAAATAAAAACGGAGTCCTCCGATGGCACCGTAAAATGGCTTTACAAAACGGCAGATGACTTTCCGGTTGAAACGGTTATGATTCCAACGGAGACAAGAGCCTCCGTTTGCGTATCAACACAGTCCGGTTGCGCAATGGATTGCGTATTTTGCCGTACAGGGAGCATGGGGTTTAACCGCTCTCTTGAAGCCGGCGAGATTTTGGAGCAAATAATAAATGTGCATAAATATTTTTCAAAAGAAAAACAGGAAAGAACCGTTACCAATGTAATCTTTATGGGCATGGGCGAACCGCTGATGAACTTGGAAGCGGTTCACAGAGCTTGTGTTTGCCTGCACGACCAAAAAGCCTTTGCTATGGGCAAGGGGCGTTTAACGGTTAGCACCAGCGGCATTGCCCCCGGTATTGCAGAACTTTTGGATAGAAACACCCCCTGCCATTTGGCTGTTAGCCTTGTTGCGGCAGACAATGAAACAAGGGAAAGCCTTATGCCCGTGAACAAAAGGTGGAATTTAACGGAACTTTTAAAGGCAATTGATAACTATCTGGAGCGTAGCGGAGAATGGGTTACGCTTGAATACATTTTGATCAAGAATAAAACATGCACAAAAACAGCGGCTGAAAATTTAATACGGCTTGTTAAACCGCGGCGTTGCAAGGTAAATGCAATTGTGTTAAACGGCAACGAGAACCCTGAATTGCAAGCTCCCTCGGAACAAGAGGTGAATGAATTTTTGGAAACGGTTAGAGCAAAATCAGTGCAAATAAATATAAGAAATCCGAGGGGCCGAGATATTTTAGCGGCCTGCGGTCAACTGGCAAGCATTCCTTGCAAGGCGGCAATATGACAAATATGGCATTAACACCGAATGTTCCGCAATATTGGGAACTTTTATACGAAGAAGGAATGGATGAATGGGATTTGGGCGAAGCTACTCCTGCTTTGCTTGATTTTTTTGAGCATCCGTCTTGCCCTAAAATAGGAAATGTTCTTGTTCCCGCAGCCGGCAGAGGCTGGGATGCGGAGGCTTGGGCAAAGCGAGGATACGATGTTGTTGCCGTTGATTTTTGCTCATCGGCGTTTGACGCTTTGGAGAAGCTATCCGAGAACAACAGCAATTTAATAGCATTAAATACGGATATGTTTTTGCTAAATTCGCACGATAAAAAAGCATGCGGAATGCAATTTGACATTATTTACGATTACTTTGGCTTTAACTCAGTTCATCCGGGCAGGCGCGATGAGTGCATAGAGATGTGGCTCAAGATGCTAAAAGACTGTGGGATTTTAATAGGTTTCTTTTGTCCGCTTAGCGATGAAAAATACGGAGAAGGCCCGCCATACAGCATATCAAGAGAAGAACTTGAGGCTCGGTTCGGGGGAATGTTGGAAATTAAAGAGAAAATAGTGCCTAAAAAAAGTGCCACAGATAGAGCAGGCAGAGATAGAACCGGCATAGAGGAAATTTGGCTTTTGAGGAAAACATTATGAATGATGAAATTTGTCCGTGCGGCTCCGAAAAAAACTACAGCGAATGCTGTGAACCCATAATCAAAAAAACAGCTTTGGCTGCTAATCCGGAAGCCCTGATGCGTTCTCGCTACTCTGCTTACGCCAAAGGAGAAGTTTTTTGGCTAAGGGACAGCCTTGAAGAGTCGCAGCGAAAGGATTTTGATGAGAAAGGAGCGCGTCAGTGGAGCAGTGCCCAGTGGCTGGGTTTAAGCATTGTTAAATCGGAAACGGACGAAGAGAAAAATACCGGCCGTGTTGAGTTTATTGCAAAATACAAGCAGAGCGGGGTTGTTAGAGAGCATCACGAGATTTCCGAATTTGTGCGAAAAAACAAAAAATGGCACTTAACCGAAGGGCGCATGATTAGGCCGGAGCCGGTGCGCAAAGAACAAACCGTTGGTCGCAACGACCCATGCCCTTGCGGTTCGGGAAAGAAATACAAAAAGTGCTGCGGAATGTGAATGTGTGCTTGTTAAAGGCACTCCAATTTTTCCACAGCTTTTTCCAGCGATAAGCCTGCGTACTCCTGTGCGCTAATCCATTTGCCGTTTACCTTATTGCTCGCAAATGCAGCGACTACGGCACCGGGTATAACCGTTTCTACGGCATTTGGGGCATTTGGTCCCCCTAAATCCGTGCGGAGCCAACCCGGATCCAGCAGGTTCAAAGTTACATCTGTACCGTTTAATTTCGGCGAAAGGTCTTTAACAAATTTATCAAGCGCAGCTTTCCCGGCGGCATATGCCATTTGCTCCGGCTCCCCGGCTATTCCGCTGGTTGTGCATATAACTCTGCCAAAACCGGCCTTGAGCATTTTGGGCAAAAAATGGCAGCTTATTTGAATGGGGGCTATTGTATTCACTTGAAAACTTGTTAGATAATCGGCTTCGTGCACTTCCCAAAAATTCACCCTATATGGAGTTTGCAAACCGGCATTGTTGCAAACAATGAATATTTCCAAATTTTTGGAATCCAATTCCGCTAAAAAATTTTCCCTAGCTTTGCCATCGCTCAGTTCTGCGGCTATGGAGAAAGCCTCTGCGCCTTTTGCTTTAACTTCCGCCTCAAGAGCCTTAGTATGCTCCGAATTGCGGCTATGCAAAATTAAGTTTGCGCCTCGCTCTGCAAAGGTCAAAGCCATTTGCCTACCAATGCCCCGTGCCGCACCTGTAATCAAAACCCATTTTTTTGATACGTCAATCATGTTGCTTCCTCTTTGGGGAATGTAGAAAACCGTTAACTATATTTATACAACAACTATGACTAAATTTCTGCTGAAAATATGGCGAAAGCTCTTTGGCGACCAATTGGATTTCCGTGCTCGGATGTTCAATACAATCGGAACTGTGGGAGTGCTGGCAAGTTTGACGGGAGTGTTTGTTGACACTGCCAACGGCACGGGGCTTTTTAATGTCGCTATGTGCGTTGCCTCAATCGCAGTCTTAATTTGGGCGTTGTGGTATTCCATCACAACCGGAAAATACCGCACCGGCTATTTAAGATCTTACCGTTGCCAGTATGTCCATCACCGAAGAACGGAAACAAAGCGTATTGTTCACCAATTCCTTCTATGACGATTACGGCGGCATACTCGCGTTGAAACATGGCGGCGCAACCTTATCACCGACAAGCGCTGGAAGATGATTGTAAACGGGCTTGGCGTTACCATGACAGTCGCGTTTAAGGCGTTTATGACAGCGAGGCTGCCACAGGGATGGTATGAAATGAAGAGAATTTATCACAGTCTTTTATCTATTACTGTCGTACTGGCGTTAATGTTTTCGGTAAATTGCGACAGGAATGAATCTGACCGCACATCCGAAAATACGGTAACGCTCACCATCATCCACATCAACGACAAGCACGGCAGGATGGACGCTGAACCGTATATATCAGCGCTCGCGAAACGGCAAAGCGGCCCTGTCCTGATTTTAGACGCTGGCGACGCCATGCACGGCCAGACAACTACTAATCTGACAGAGGGCGCGGCTATGGTGGAGATTATGAATGACGTCGGTTACTCCGCTATGGTTCCCGGAAATCACGATTTTAACTTCGGCGTGGACAGGTTATTAGAGCTTAAAGAAATGATGAACTTCCCGCTGTTAGCCGCCAATGTAAAAACATCCGCCGGGGAGAGCCTGTTTCAAGACTTTGAGGTATTCGTCATGAACGGCGTAAGGGTCGGCGTTTTCGGGCTTGTGACGCCTGAAACGGCGATTAAGACAGACCCAAGGATAGTCGGAGGTTTGATATTTGAAAATCCGGTTCAAACAGCGCTGCGAATGATAGAAATCCTGAAAGGCGCGAACTGCGGCGTTATCATCGTGCTCGCGCATTTAGGCGTTGACGGCGCGACAATGGCGGAAAACCGCAGCGACACAATTGCAAAAATACCCGGCATTGACGTCGTTATAGACGGCCACAGCCACACGCTTTTTGGAAACGGGCTTGCCGCGAGCAACGCACTTGTTGCGCAGGCCGGCGCGTTTGCCGAACATATCGGCATTGTTACAATAACTGTTTCAGAGAATACGGCCACAAAAAGCGCCGGATATATCGACGTACCGAAGAGTGGAGACAACAATAAACTTCTGCCTGATGAACGCATAGCGAATAAGGCCGCCGAACTCAACGCCGCAAACGAGGCGCTTGTAAGCAAGATTGTAGGGCATACGCCCGTGTTCCTGCAAGGCGAGCGGGAGTATGTGCGCAAAGAGGAAACCAATCTGACGAACTTGATTACAAATTCTGTGCGCTTTGCGACCGGCGCCGACGTCGCGTTTATGGGCGGCGGGAATATCCGCGCGAGCATCGAAGCCGGAGACATAACGATGGGCGATATTCTTACCGTCCTGCCGTTCTCAAATCTGTTAGTGTCGGTTAAACTCAAGGGTTCCGATTTACTTGCGGTTTTAGAACACGGCGTAAGTTCGTATCCTGAACTTACCGGCAAGCACATACAGGTTTCCGGCATGAGTTTTACGTTCGACCCTGAAGCGGAACCGGGCAGCCGTGTTAAAACAGTAACAATGGATGACGGCGGCGCGCTTGACCCAGATAAAATCTACACAGTAGCGACGATAGATTTCATCGCGGCGGGCGGCGACGGCTATACAATGCTGCAAAACGCCGCAGACCTTGTATATTACGGCGGCGACGCTGAGGCCCTTGCCGCGTATTTAGCGACAAACCCGATTATAACCGGCGAACCGGAAGGTAGGGTGCGTGTAATATCACGACAGTAACGGGACTATCGTTGGTTTCAATATGAATATTGAAATGGAAATTATGGATTATGAGGCCATAGCCGCGCACAAAAGCGAGAAGGAAGGAGAGAAATCTGCCCATCATCGCCTGTGTCTATGGGCTTTGTTTTATGTGGGTGGCGGATGTGCTTGCGGCAAAAGCTTTAGCGGGACTGCACATTTGGCCGAAAGGGTTTGCTTTGAATTTTATCAGTTTTTTCGTTGTGACAGCGGTTTATCCCGCAACGTTCAAATTCATTGAAGCTATCAAACAGCATAAAACAGCACATTAATCTAGTTTATGCTCACTCCCCAACTTTGATCTTCATGCCGGGGTAAATCTTCTTTTCCAAACCGGGATTCCACTCCAAAAGTTGCTGGACGGTCACATCGTGAATGCGAGCGATATCCCACAAACTATCACCCTGTTTTACTTCGTAACTCGCACCCCGCGGGGTGGCCTTGGCTAAATTTTCGTTCTTCTTGGCTTCCTTTTTATTGGGATCTTGCAGGTAAAGTTTTTGGCCTACTGCAACCTTGTTGTTTTGCAAATTATTCCAATTCATCAGGCTTTGTGAAGATACTCCAAAACGCCGGGCAATTGAACCGAGATTATCACCTTTGCGAACAACATAAGTTTTTGCATTATTGTCTGTTTTCGGAGCAGTCTTTTCTGCGCCATTGCTCTTTTTCTGTTTTTCCGACAAAGCAGCATTGGCGGGCATGGGAATAATTAGAATTTGTCCGGTTTTCAGTTTTGTGTTCTTTAAATTATTCGTCGCTTGAATGTCCGAAGCTTTTAAACCGAATTGACTTGATATGCTACCGAGGTTATCCCCTTTTTGCACCTTATACTGGTGCCATCTCACAAGCTGCGTTTTGTCCATTTTCGCATAAGCTGCCAAGAATTTTCCCCTGGTGCCTTGAGGAACTCTAATTGTGTAAGACTTGAGGTTCGGCGGCGTGCACCAGCGAATTAACTCCGGGTTCAACTCCTGTATGGTATTAGAACTGGTACCAACTGCGCCACCTACCTTATCAAGAGGAATGCAGTCTTTAACGGTAACTGTGTCAAAAGGAATAGAACTCTGTTTTTGAACCTTAAATGAATAATGCTCCGGATCGTGCCCTATAATTGTTGCCGCTATAATTCTTGGAACATAGAGCATCGTTTCACGAGGCAATGTCAAATCCCAATAAGAAACTTTTTTAGAAGAATCTGCCGCCAAACTCTCTTTTACAAGTTTTCTGATTCGGCCTTCTCCGCAATTATAAGCTGCCATTGCAAGGTACCAATCACCAAATTCTTCATACAAATCGGCAAGATAGTTCAAAGCCGCATCGGTTGCTGCTACCGGATTGCGGCGCATATCCAGCCAAAAATCCACAGACAAGCCGTAACGTTTGCCTGTTCCCGGTATAAACTGCCACACACCGGCCGCCTTTGCCTTGCTATAAGCACTTGTTTTAAAACCGCTCTCTATCATTGCTAAGTAAATAAGGTCCTCCGGCATATTGCGTTCGCGGAGTTTTGAATAAATCATGCTATCTAAAATGGTTTTGCGGGAAAGAGATGTTTCAGTAAAACCTCTAACGCTTACGGTTAAAAAATGAATTTCCTGCATAACCCTGTCGTTAATCTCAATAGGCAATGAGAACCGAGACAAATCAATTGAATCCAAATCATTTTCAAGGGTCTCTCTTTCTGTGCTATCCAGCGGAGTTTCTTCAAAAGCACCAAAAGTCTCATAATCGTTTAGCATGGAATGTGTCTGTTCCAAATCTGCTATGTTGATGAGCCTAGGGTAGAGGGTCTCTAGGGCAAGTATTATTCGCGTAGGCATAGTGGAAAAATAAACCGAATCTTCCGGCAATTTAAGGGAATCCAGTTGTTGTTCGGAATAAATCTCATTTAATGCGAGGTCTAAATAACGCATGGCAGACACGGGATCTTTTTCAAAAACCTGCATGCCGGCTTTATACTCTTCCCAAGAGGTTTTTCCTGTTGCTCCTACAGGCTCCGGCGCGGGTTGTGCTTTTTCTTCTTCTTTTTCTGCCGGTATAGCGGCAATAACCTCACTTTTACGTGGGTTTGCCGAACACGCAAATAGCAAAAATGCTAATAAAAAACAGAATCCAAAGTTTTCTAAAAATTTCACTCTTCTTCCTCTTCTTCATAATCAAGCCCTAAACGGCGAAAATGCGGCTTATCAAAATTAAGCTCCTCATCCAAGGCTTCTTCTTCTTCCATCAAATCATCATCATCATCGCCAAGCTCGTCAAATTCGTCCAAGTCTTCGTCTTGATCTGACGCCGGCAAGAAACTGTCACTACTGCCACCTTTAGGGCGGCGACCTAACTGCAAAGGATGCTTCATAACATTAACCTCCTGAAATATAGTAAATTGCCAGCACAATATATATTTTTTTTTTCATATGTGTTATAAAAAAAGTAAATTTATATTCTTTTGTGGTTATTTCAATAAATATGCGTTATAAATTCATTTGCGAGTATAACGGTTCTGCCTTTTCCGGCTGGCAAGAGCAGCTGAAAAACGGTATTATTCGCGAAAAAACCGTGCAAACCGAGCTGGAGAGGGCTTTTTTCATAGCTTTGAGGCAAAAAATCCGCATAGTTGGGGCAGGCAGAACAGATACCGGTGTTCATGCCAGGGGGCAAGTAGCTCATTTTGACCTAGAGGGCTATCTCAACTGCCTTATTCTGGAAAACTCCGTAAATGCCATAAGCGATAAAAATGTGTGCATAAGGCATTTAGAACCCTGCCCAAGCGATTTCCATGCCCGTTACAGCGCAAAAGAGAGATATTACCAATACACGCTCTGCACGGAACCCATAGTTTTAGGAAGGGAACAGGTTTGGCAGTGCGGGTACAAACTGAATGCCGTGCTTATGGAAAAAGAGGCAAAGAGTTTTTTGGGCGAGCACGATTTTAACGCATTTTCCGTTTCTAGGAGCGATGGCAAAAGCACGGTTTGTACCATAACGGAATTTAGTTTGGAATCTGTGGAGGCGCACCGTAATGCGCTACGTTGGCACATACGCGGCAATAGGTTTTTGCACAAGCAGGTTCGGGCAATGGTCGGTTTGCTCTTTGATTTAGGCAGAGGGCGTTTTGAGCCTGGGGTGGTAACCCAAATCTTCAGCGGTGAGTTCAAGGGGGAAAGGACATGGGCGCCGCCACAGGGCCTGGTGTTGGAATCGGTGGGATATTAACTCACATAACCCCTAATCGCGTCCCTCAACGAAGTGAAAACCTTTACCAATTCCTCTTCGTCTTCTTCCAAAATTGTGACCCTGAAACCCTGAAGCTCCGAACAAAAACTGCTTATGGGAACAACACAAATCCCCGTTGCGCCAAGAAGGTAATAAACAAAGCGATAATCGGGACTAACACCCTCGCTCCATTCTTCAACTTTTGCCCTTATCTTGGGGTTCTCAATGGGCAGGGTTTGCTTGTTGTTCAGAACTCCGTCTTTGAAAATCATGGAATTGTAAAATGCGCCATAAGTCGGGTTGAACATCAACTCCGGAACCTCGCTCAGAATTTGATTTATCAAAGCACTTCGCCTGCCGATTTGCTCGTTTAAGTTTGCGCGGTGTGTTTCGTAGCGGCTGTCGCCCAAAATCAACGGCAAAGCGAGTTGCGGGAGTGTTGTGGAGCAAACCTCTATCATTTTTGCATTGTCCAACGCGCTGCAAAAAGCGGAAAATTCGGAGTCCTTATCCTTGTTGTAAAATTCCAGCCATCCGCAGCGAGAACCGGGCCACGGCACTTCCTTGGAAAGCCCCTTCATAGCTATTCCGGGCACGTCTTCTATATATTCCGCAAGGGCATAAGATTTTGCACCGTTATACACAATTTTGTTGTAAATCTCATCTGATATAACGAATACCTTGTATTTTTTCGCTATCTCAATTATCTTTTTCAAACTTTCCAGCGGATATACCATGCCGGTGGGATTATCCGGATTTATTATTAAAATGCCGGCGATGTTGGGGTTGTATTTAACCTTGTTTTCCAATTCCTCCAGGTCCGGGTACCAGTGGTTGGCGGGGTCCAATCTGTAGGTTATAGGTTCGGTGTTTGCGTGGGCGGCTTCTGCGGAGCTATGAGTGCTGTATGCGGGCGATGGTCCTATTACCCTGCTTGTCTGGTCAAGAAGTTGGTAGGTTGTGAAAATGGCATCACCAAGCCCGTTGAAGAACAAAATATCTTCGGGCGTGATTTGCGCACCGCCCAAAGCGTTGTTTTTTGTGCACAAAAATTCTCTTGTTGCCAAAATGCCTTTTGACGGGCAATAACCATAGGATTGGTTTTGTTGTACCAAGCCTGCCATAACATCTTTTATCCATGCCGGCAATTGGCATTTTTTCTCTATTGGGTCGCCTATGTTTTCCCAGTGAATTGTAAGCCCCATAGCTTTAAGTTGATTCGCTTTTTTCACTATTTCGCGAATCTCATATTTGAATTCCTTTGAACCTTCTGATAAAAGTTTTTTGCGCATGGAGGGAACGTAGAAAATTCCCTCAATATTGCAGCCACTTCCCGTACTTAACCATCTCCCGCGAACAAGATAGAGAGAATGGCGTTCTCAAACATGATGTTTGTCGCAAAAATCGAAATTTTTATAAACTCTTCAAGGCTAAACTTTCTGTTTCCCTATAATATTCATCCACAATAAATTCTGCACTTTCTGCCCACATCAAGCAACTTGTTTTTTGCAAAAGTTTATATACATTTGATTTTAAAAATTTGAGGTACGCTTCTTCAAATGAGATTTTTTCTTTTTCCGCAATAATAGAAACTATATGCTCTATTTTAAATAGAATATCGGTTGTGATATCTTGACCTTTGTACAAATATTTAGTTTGCATTTTTTTCTTGCCCCGTTAATATCAAAAAAGAAAGTGCTTTTTCAGTATGAAAACTAACTTGGTCATTCAGCTTGTTATATCTCAATAATTCCAAAGCCATTTCCGCTGTGTAAATTCCTGCTAAGTAAAGTGCTATTGTTCTATTCGTTTTATCATTCGCTACAGGACCTGTTATTATGTCAAAATCGTGTTGTGTTCCGCCTATATTTCTATTGCTGGAAATGAATTCTAACCACTCTTTATTTGCCTCTTCAAATTTTTTAATTTTCAAATCATTATTTATTTCAAAAGTAAATTCATAGACAAATTTACCGGCTCCGCCATAGCGGTCAAAAATAACTTCTGCCCAGGATACCGCTTGTTCTTTTATGGTCGTTGTGTAAAATCCCCTGCCAAAATCTCTTTTATCTCTGAATTTTGATAAATCAATTCTTTCAAATAAGCAATTTGAACCGTGATACAGCTTCATTTCTGTTTCCTTGCCAAAATATCTTCTGCGAAATAAAAACTCTCATCTAAATTTTGAGTATGCAAAGCACCGTAATTTTTACGGATTAAATTGTTAATATTGTTTTGCATAAATAAAGTTAATGTGTCTTGCGGAGTTAGGTTATACTTGTTGGAATATAACTCTACCGCAACCACTAGCATAAGATTTATGTCTCGCTCTATTTGGGGCATTTTTGAATCCAATTAATTGCTGACTTATACGGCTTTAATTTGAGCCGCTCGGTCATTTCGTCTATTATTTGCTGGTTTTGCATTATGGGTAATATATAAATTTTCAGAGGCTTTAAGCTACAGCTCCTTGAATTTTCTATCTTCCCCCCTATGAAAGTTATTTTAGCAAACGGAAGCCATCATAAGAATGGCTGTACTTATACGGCTCTTTGCGAAGTTGCTGGCGAGTTAAACAGAAACGGGATTAAAACGGAAATTTTCCAACTCGGAAGCGAAGGAATACCGGGCTGCGGGGGTTGCGGGATTTGCTTTGAAACCCTCAAATGCAAAATAGATGATATTGTGAACGAGTTTGCAGAACTAGCAAAAAAAGCAGACGGCTTTGTATTTGGCTCGCCTGTCCATTTTGCAGCCGCAAGCGGAAAAATCACATCCTTTATGGACAGGCTTTTTTATTTCGCCCGCCCATACTTTGTAAACAAACCCGCCGCCGCAATAGTAAGCTGCCGCCGAGGCGGAGCCGCCGCCGCGTTTGACCAGTTGAACAAGTATTTCACAATAAGCAACATGCCCGTGGTTTCTTCGCAGTACTGGAATATGGTTCACGGCTCAACCCCGGAGCAGGTTAAGCAGGATTTGGAAGGAATGCAAACTATGCGCCGTTTGGGGGCAAATATGGCGTGGCTTTTAAAATGCATTAAAGCGGGCAAAAAAGCCGGCATTAAAATTCCCGAAGCAGAAGAGACGCAAAGAACGGATTTTATCAGATAGAAGAATTCCACAACAAATACAAGGGAACATAATTCCCGCCCGCATTTCTTAGTGACGTAATTACAGTCCTATTCGGCGAATACTTTTTTGAATATTCCGCAAGCGAGCGTGTTCTTGTATTATCGGATGACTTCACCTCAATAGGCACAATGTCCATTCCGCTTTGAACAACAAAATCCACCTCTGCCATATTTCCTGATTTCCAGTAAAAAGGAATTTCGCCGCTTTTATTCACCAATTCGCAAAGAACAAAATTTTCCGTAACCGCTCCCTTAAACTCCTTAAAAATATCGCTGCTTTCCAAAAATGCCATTGCCGGCAATTTCGACATCCTACGGAGCAATCCTATATCCGACATATAAAGCTTAAAATACGAAAAGTCCGCATAAGATGACATAGGCATAAAGGGCTTCTCTATTTTGGCCACCTTGTAAACCATTCCTGCGCTTAACAGCCACTCCAAAGCATCTTCCAAATCCTTTGCCCTTAAACTTTTTTTAACGTGGCTAAAAATAAATTTTCCATTTTCTCTGGCTAGTTGCGCAGGAACAGAATGCCAAATTGCAGATAGCTTCGGGAACTCTTTTGCGGGTGCATGTTTTGCAAAATCCAATTCATAGCTGTCTAAAATTTTTTGCAGAATAATATCCAGTTTTTCAATGTTTTTTTCCGCAACCCAGTTATCTACCGCCTCCGGCATTCCGCCGCATATATAATAGCTTTTCAAATGCTCCTCCAGCTTTTCCGCAAAAGCAGCAGGAACGAGCTTGGCTATAGGCAAGTCTTCCAGTTGTTCACACAGCAAATCCTCGCCGTTTGCAAGCAAAAATTCGTAAAAATTCAAAGGATAGAGCGTGTGAAAATCCACTTTGCCAACGGGAAAGGAGAGCGGTTTGGAAAGTGCAATCCCAAGTAGCGAACCGGCAGCTGCGATATGGTATTCCGGCGCATTTTCGCAAAAATATTTTAACGAGGTTAAAGCACTGTTGCAAAACTGGATTTCATCAAAAATTATCAATGTTTTCTGCGGCAAAATTGCTTTCTTTCTAATAACAGACAACTCGGTTATTATCCGTTCCGTATTCAAATCTTTTTCAAAGACGTTTTGCAAAAGGCTGTTGCCCTCAAAGTTGAAGCAGACAAAATCCTCGTAATAATTTTTGCCGAATTCTTTCAGCAAATAGGTTTTCCCGCATTGCCTTACCCCTTTTATTATTAATGGTTTCCTGGAATTGCTGTTTTTCCATTCCAAAAGTTTGTTCAAGAGAGTCCGCTTCATAAGGTATAATATAGCAAATTTTCCCCTTAAATATCCTTTTTGCAGCAAATCACTGCGTTTTTGGCATGAAAAACGCAGTTTATGAGACGGTTTTCCGTATTTATGAAAATTATTTATACTCCACCACAATATCCGGCAGCTCTATAAAATTCCCGGCATTTTCCGGGATGTCTATTTCTATGTCTTTTATTGGAGAGTTTTCACCAAAACTTAAGCGGTATTTTTTGCCGGGTTTGAGATTTCCCACTAAAAGAGTGCCTTCGTTGTTTGTAAAGGTGGTTTTATTATCTACAATAACGTAAGTGTAGCTCAAAGGTGCGCCTTCTTTTAGCAGATTTACGCATAAAAGGGCACTGGCATCGCTGCCTAGGCGGAGTGCGTAGCCCTGTTTATATGCTCCCATTGTGTAATAGCGGTTTTGCTCAAGCCAAGCGCCCATTGGGGCGTCTATAAGGCTGATTCTTATTTCATTTGCCCTGTAATTGGATATCTGGTTGTAATAAGCTGCGCCAAGCCAGCCGTTTTCGCTGAAAGAGGCATCATGGTATTCCGAATAGTTTATTTGCACTGTGGAACCATCAAGGTTTTTGCTTGTGCCGGCTAAAATAAAGCCCCTGCTTACCGGGCGTCCAAACGCCCAGAGACCATCCGCAAACATAAAGGATGTGCCTAAGTCCGCTTTTATTGTGTGCGTCATGCGGCTGTAATAATCGTATTCGTAGTTGTAGAGGTTGTAGTTTGCGGCTAAGGCGGCACGGTTGTAGTTATGCCTTGCACCTAAGCGGAAATTCATATTGTCTGCCCAGTCTTGCATTCCTATTCCGGCGGAGTAGGCTTTTGCTCCGTTGCCGGAACCGCCGTTTGTCCAGTTCCAATTCAAATTGCTTCTGTTTACCCATTCATAATCGTCCGGGTCTGTTGACTTGGAATGCATAGTGGTGGTGTTTGTAAAGGTTATATTATGTCTATCTATTCCGAATAAATATCCAACTCCAAGGGAAGCATAGGGAGCCCAGTTGTTTTTATCTTGGCTTACACTTGCATTTGCATTAAAGGAAATCCTAAAGATGTTTTGCGAAAGAGCCACTCCATAGCGTTTGGTGACCTTGGATGCAAACTCGCTTTCCCTATTCAAGAACATCCCGGCATTTGCAGAAACACTCCCATTGAAAAGGCGTGTGCTTGCAGAGGCAGAAATCCCCGCGCGATTTGACACAATGCCGGTTACAATCCCGAATAAGTCGGGATTGTAATACCTGCTTTGGTAATAACCCGTTAATGAATAAGAAACAGGATTTGTGCTATATGTGTATCTGAGTTCGGAACGTTTGCCCAAGGAATCTTCATAATTAACCAAGCCCAGCAATTCCAGCCAGTTTCTTTGATTTATGCTGAACAAAGCTTGCAAACCTGCCATCTGGTTATACTCGGATGCTTGCCCGTTTACACCTATGCTCAAATAAGGAAGCACTCCGTAAAGAAAGTCTGTGCTAATGCCTTGTTCGTTATAATCATAAGAATAGCCCATAATAGTGGGTGCCCGCCTAAAACCGGCAGTAAGCGAATAACGAGCTTCCCCTTTGGCTAAGTTGCGAGAATTGCCTATTTGATATTCATAAGGAATCACTTCAACCGAGCCATCAGGTTTTACCAAAAGTACCTGAATAAAATTTGTGCCTTCCCATCCGCCAAAGCCGTTGATTTCGTGGAATCCGGCGGGCAAGTAAAAACGCCGGACGGTTCTTCCGTTAACCCGAATTTCAACTTGAGATGCCGTTTCCAAAAAGAACTGCATTTTATAAAGCTGATCGTAAATCTCATAGTTGCTTACATTAAAAAGGTGTTTTCCATATTCATAGCGTATTCCACCCATAGTTTCATAGCCCATTATCCCAGCGGTATTTGACCCAACATCGCCAAGGCTCACTCTGGAATTATAGGAATTAAAATCCCTAAGCAAGCGAAAATCGTTTCGCCGTACATGGTTTTTGCTAAACTCTTCCTCTTCTCTGGGTTCCCGTATATTGCCGGAGCCTTCAAAAACAAAGCCAAGCATTGCCGTAGCACCGTCTAAGTCCAAATAAGCCGGCATTCGTTCGCATTCATCGTTATATTTGTTTCTACCATAATCTTTTTCATAAGAGTATTGCCTGCAATAAATGTTATCGGTTCCTCTCATATTTAGGTAAAAGGAAAATATGGCCGGTTCAATAAGGCTGCCTTTGGGCTCTGAGCGGTTTACAAGGTTGGTGCGTTGCAGGGCTTTGGATTCCGGCGGAACGGTAATACGCAGTTCAAAATTCATTTCATTTAGGTCAACGCCAAAGCCTTGGTCTAAAAGTTCGCGGCTGTTGAAAATCCCGTTTTCGTTGATAACTTTTGAATGGGCTTCTGCGGTAAGCAGGGTATCCAGGTAGGTTAGAAATTTTTTTGATGTAAAAGCGAAGGAAGTAAAGGCGGAATCATAATTGACTTCTAAGTCGCCTAAAAATTGGTTATCTGCAAAGAAGCGCACCATGAAATTGCGTATTCGCGGTGGTGGTTCTGTTTTGAAAATTTGCCTGAACAGATCTTCTTTGCTTATTCCTTCTAATGGGTCTCCTTTTTTATAAGCGGGAGGAGTGCATCCTTGGAGTTTGGCACCATCCATTGGGTCTAGAGATTTTAGGAAAAAATAGTCAAATTCACACTCTTTGGGTACATCAGCGGAATTTTCTTCTGAGTGCGCTATTTGAAATAAGAGTGCGAGTATAATTATTAGTGTTAATTTGTTATTTAGCAAAGTAAGCTTCATTTGCCTTTAGTGGTTTTGGGTGTTTAAATACAAACCGCCGTTTTTGCCCGGGCATTACGGAATTTTTCCCGCCCGTAAATTCGGCAATTTTTTCTTTTCCAACATACAAGTTCATATCTTCAAAAGAGAAGCGGCCTTTGCCTTTGTTTTCCATAATGAGTTCCACTTTGCCGCTATCCAAACTTTTAGAGGAGACAAAATTTAAAATGCCGGGTTTGCCTGTTTCCAAAGCCACAGGCACATTATAATTCACCAAAACCACAATACCGGCGGTTGCTTCACTTGTTTCTTCCGCTCCCTCAGGTATAGGCCTTTCTTTTGCCATCAAGGAATATACCCTATCCGTATCAACTTTTTGTCTGGCTCTGTAAACTATTTGGACTTTTACTTTTTGATTAGGAGAGAGTAAAATTTGAGATGGGTTTATAACGAAATCTTTTGTGGGAACGATAGTGTCTTTGATATTGCCGTCAAAGTCAATTATACGTTCATACATAATCAGTTCAACAGGCACAATATTGCCGCTGCTATGGCCTATCTCTGCCCAAGTGTTGTATTCTCCTCTGCTCACTCGCATTTTTATTACAGTGGGGCTAATATTGAAGCTTGCATTGGCAAGGCAAGCGAGAAAAAGGATAAAAAGCAAAGGCATAAGAATCTCCTAGTTTGATGGTTGCGGTTCTATAACAAGAAATTTTACGGTTTCTGCGTAGGTACCGGCCAGCAATCCTTCGCCGCCGCGACCCCAAGAACCTAGCAGTTCAATTCTGTAAAAAGGTCTTATATTATTGGAAAAATCAACGATAAAAAATTCGCAAAAATTTTGGCTTTTGCCTTTTTCCCAAATGTATATAACTTTGTTATCCATGCGTAATTTAATAGAAGTCAATGGCACACCGGTCTTCTTTGCTCTAGTTGTTCTTGTATTTTTTATTGAACAATTATTTTTAAAGTTCATTTTTATAGAAAAAGGCTCCATATCTGGATTATCCAAAGAAAAAGTAATCAAGCGTTCATCTTCGCTTGCGATTTGTACATTAAAGCCCTCGCTATGCTCATGCTCCACTTGTAAAGTTGGCAACGCAGCATAAAGACTCGTAAAGCTCAGTAGCAAAAAAAATCTAAACATAAAAAAAGAACCCCTAAGGGTTCCCGGAAAATTGTTAATTTGGTACTTCAACAGTAACCGTCACGTTCGATGTATAATTACCGGCGGGAGAAGTTATTTCTGTACCTACTATGCCAGCTTTAATTTCAAAGTTGGCTTCAGTCGTTCCATCGACACTGAAAGCCTCAGCACCAGGCTTGAATGCATTTGCAAGTTTACCCGGTGTACTATAGAGGAGATTTTCACTTCTAGTGTGTACTTGATCACCAGTGTTTAATTGTTGTATGACAGTTCCATTTTTTAAGATGGCATTAACAATAGCACTGCTGTAGGTGATAGTATTAGCCCCATTGTATTTGACACCGAGAGTAATTATACCATTAGGTTCCGCGGCTGTTTTTAATATAGCACCGGCGGCAGTCTTTAGAGCGGCACTGCTAAGAGTAATTGTTAGGTCCCAGACTGGTTCATTGGTTGTCACTTTACATTCAATTCCCGGAACAGTACTTATGTCATTAGCATTGATTATAGTTTTTACCTCAGCCGATGACTTAGCACTACAATCCACCTCCAATTTACCAAGCACATCCGCATAGAAAGTGCCTTGGCTTGTGCCTCCCTGTGCCATTGCTGAAGTTGCACCGAGACCAATCAGCATTGCTTCTGCTGCCGTTATTTGGAATGAATTAGCCCAATTATTCCTTTTCTTTTGGACGTTTTTCTTTTTCTTCATGTTAGCTCCTTTTGTTTTGTAGGGGTTAGCCTGCGAATTCCCAAAACACTAAAAACCCGCCGGATTATTGCCTTATGCAAATAATTACTTTCCAAACCGCACCTCATCTGCAGAAAGCGGTCTATTATACTTAAAAACAAAACGCCGTTTTTGCCCGGGCATCACCGAATTTGCTTTACCCGTAAAATCTGTAATTTTCTCCTTACCAGCAAATAAATAAGCGTTATCAAACTTAAAACGCCCGTTGCTTTTATTTTCCATAATAACTTCTACTTTGCCGCTATCTAACTTTTGAGAAGAAACAAAGCTTAAAGACCCGGGTTTCCCGGTATCCATCAAAATATTTGTGTCATAACCGACCATTACATTAAGCCCCATAGCTACCGGAGCGTCCTTATGCCCTTTTGGGAGGGGTACTTCTTTTGTGTGTACTATGTATGCTTTATCTGCTTCCACCTTGCCGCTTCTATAAAGAACCTGCGCTTTAACTTGTTCTCCGGGGTAAAGCACTATTTGAGAAGGATAAATCAAAAAATCCTTGCTCGGAACAGAAGTTTTTTCAATATTGCCATTCACATCTAAAATTCTCTCATTTACAACTATTTCAACCGCATGAGGATAGTTTCCACCATTATGGACTATCTCCATATAACCAATATATTCGCCTCTATGAACCTGCATTTTGAGGGTGCTCGGCTTAACACTAAAAGCCGCAACACCCAGCCCAACGCAAGAAAGGCAAAGAACTAAAAATAACCGCACAATTAGTCTATTAAGGCAGCCGAAATGACAACGGTTAGAACCTCTGTATAGGCACCAGGGTCAGGACTAACTAGTGCGTCTCCTAACAAGCCAGCCTTGAAGTAAAAAACTGCCTCCCCTGTATTACCAGTAAATTTGAAGGCGGTGGCACCAGCGTCAAATTTTCCTGCTAGATCCGTTCCACTTGATGGAATATCTACTTCTTTACCGTCATTTTCACCAAGATTGACAGTAGTGCCGAAAAAAGCCCCTAATGGGACGTTACCAACTTCAATGTCGCCCGTTCCATCCAAATCATCAACATAAACCCAAACACTGCCAACAGCGGCGGGATCAGAGCTAACTCCAATGTAACCTGCCGCATCGCTTTCATCTGATACAAGGGGTGTTGACCCTTTTTGCAAAATACCTCCGTTTGCAGAACTGACCTTTAAGTTAAACGAGCCATTGGCATTCACAGTACAAGCAATTACCGCTGTGGCGCTTTCCGAATTAGTAGCGCCAGTTCCTAGCACCATATCGGCTTCAGTGCTTATTTCGGCGAGATCGTCATCACAATCTATGCTAAGTGTAGGTTCTATGAGGAACTTGAAAACGCCAGTTCCTGTAGTTGTAGGACCCTGTGCCATTGCCTGTGTTGCTCCGAAA